>DASYVA010000210.1 GCA_036000645.1 Candidatus Methylomirabilis sp. | reverse complement strand
GGAGGGTCGCGGCGCAGAAGCGCAGAAGGGTGCCCCGCCCGGCCGTCCCTTCCATTTCCCGTCTCCCAAGGGCGTTTCAGACGGTTCCCGGGCAGGCGTCGTAGAACCCGACACCGGGCCTGGCGCCGGCCACCGGATGCGGATGCCGGCTCCGAGTTCCGGGCAGTATACACCATTTCCGGCGAGGGGTCCTTTCGCTGAATCCTGGCACCCTCCTTGCTCGTCTATAGGGTGAGGGCGCCGGATTTGGTGAAAGAGGCCAGGATGGCCTATACTTAGGCTGATTCCTCCGTCATCACCGCGGCGGGCAGGGACGGGGTGGACCTGACCGAGGCGCTGTCCAGAACCGGGGAAGAAGCCCAGGCCGGGTGCCGAGGTGATGGCGGAGGCGGTCATCGTCGGTTCCCGGCCTGTCGGCTCTGCGGGCGGGAAGGAGACCGGAGCCCGTGACGCTCCTGGACATCTACCAGAAAGCCCTGGCTCGACCCCCGAGGGCCCCCTTCCTGCGTGCCAAGCAGGGAGGCGGCTACCAGGACGTCACGGCCGGGGACTTCTCCCGGCAGGGGGAGGCCCTCGCGGCGAGCCTGGCGGCCCTGGGGGTCCGGCAGGGGGACCGCGTCGCCATCCTTTCGGAGAACCGCCCCGAGTGGCTCCTGAGCGACTACGCGCTGGTTCGGCTCAGGGCGGTCAGCGTCCCCCTGCACGCCACCCTCCCCGTAGCCCAGGTCCAGGCCATTCTCCGGGATGCCGGTACCCACCTGATCCTCGTCTCGACGGCGAGCCAGCGGGAGAAGGTGGGGCGCCCGTCCTGGCTGACGCGGCCGCCGGCCGTCATCGTCTTCGAGCCCGCCGCCGCCCGGCCCGGGGACCGGGTCCTGGCCGACCTCCTGACCCGGACCGAGAGCCACCCGAGGGCCGGGGAGGAGCCGAAGGCCGATGACCTCGCCACCCTCATCTACACGTCCGGGACCACGGGGGAGCCCAAGGGGGTCATGCTCACCCACGGCAACCTGGCGGCCAACCTCGTCGCCCTACAGGCGCTGGCCCCCCTCGGCCCCGCGGACGTGGCCCTCTCGTTCCTCCCCCTCTCGCACGTCCTCGAGCGGATCGCCGGAACCTACCTGGTCCTCCTCTGCGGGGGGGTCGTAGCCTTTGCCGAGGGGTTCGACGCCCTGGTGCACAACATCCGGGAGGTCCGCCCGACCCTCATGGTCGGGGTTCCACTCTTCTACGAGCGGCTGCGGGCGAAGATCCTGGGTGAAGCCGAGGGCCGGCCCGCTCCCCTCCAGCGCCTCTTCAAGTGGGGCCTGGCCGTGGGGCAGGCGGCCTTCGCTGCGAAGCAGGCGGGGCAGACCCCTGCCCTCCCGCTCCGGCTGAAGGCCGCCGTCGCCGACAGGCTGGTCGGATCCCGCGTCCGCGCCGCCCTGGGCGGGCGGCTCCGGCTCTTCGTTTCGGGCGGCGCGCCCCTCCCCGTGGAAGTCGGGGCCTTCTTCCACGCCCTGGGCCTCCCCGTGTACGAGGGGTACGGCCTCACCGAGACTTCCCCCGTGGTCAGCCTGAACCGTCCGGGCGCGGTGCGCCTGGGGACCGTGGGGCCGCCGCTGCCCGGGGTGGAGGTGAAGGTGGCGGAGGACGGGGAGATCCTGGTCCGGGGGGCCAACGTGATGGCCGGCTACTGGCGCAAGTCCCGGGCCAGCCGGGCCGCCCTGAAGGACGGATGGCTGCACACGGGCGACCTCGGCCACCTGGACGAGGCCGGGTTTCTGGTCATCACCGACCGGAAGAAGGACCTCCTGGTGACGGGGGCCGGGAAGAAGATCGCCCCCAGGGGGCTGGAGGAGAGGATCCGCCGCCATCCGGCCATCCGGGACGTGGTCATCGTGGGCGAGGGGCGCGCCTACCTCGCCGCCCTGGTGGTCCCCCGGGAGGAAGTGCTCCGGGCCCGGGCGGCCGAGGCCGGGATCGGGGGGGACGGGGCCGATATCCTCAAGGATTCCCGGACGGAGCTCCTCCTCCTCGGCGACCTCGACCGGCTGACCGCGGACTGCGCCCCGCACGAGAAGGTCCGCCGCATCCTGTTCCTCCAGGAGCCCTTCAGCCTCGCCGCCGGGGAGATGACCCCGACGCTCAAGATCCGGCGGGCCGTGGTCGCGGCCCGGCACCGGGAGGAGATCGAGCGCCTCTACCAGGCCGACGCCCCGGCGCGGGCCGCCTGGATCACCCTGGGGGGACGCTTTTTCTCCCGCTTCTTCTGGCTCCCCCGCTGGGCGCGGAGGAGCGCATGAGGCGGATCCGCTCGGCAGCCGTCCTGGGCGCGGGCGTGATGGGGCGGCAGATTGCCGCGCTCCTGGCGAACGCCAACCTGCGGGTCACCCTCCTGGACGTCGTGCCGGCAACCGGCACGGCGGCGGAGGAGGGCCACGGCCGCAGCCGCCTCGCGCGCGAGGCGGTCGAGGCCCTCCGCCGGGCGAGCCCGCCCGCGCTCTTCGTCCCGGAGCGGGCCGAGGCGATCCGGGTGGGGAACCTGACGGACCACCTCGGCTGGCTCAAGGAGGTGGACTGGATCCTGGAGGCCGTGGCGGAGGACGCCGGCATCAAGCAGGCCCTCTTTACCGCCGTGGATGGCCACCGGACCGCCGGGAGCATCGTCAGCAGCAACACTTCGAGCCTGCGGCTGCACGGCCTCGCGGCCGGCCGCTCCGAGGACTTCCGCCGCCACTTCCTCGGAACGCACTTCTTCAATCCGCCCCGCTACATGCGCCTCCTCGAGATCGCCCCCACCCCGGAGACCGACGCTGCCGTGCTGGAAGCGATGGAAACCTTCGGCACCTCCGGCCTGGGGAAAGGGGTGGTTCGCGCGAAGGATACCCCCGGCTTCATCGCCAACCGGATCGGGGTCCACGCGACCCTCGCCGGCTTTCGCGTGATGGAGGAGGAGGGGCTCTCGGTCGAGGAGGTGGACGCCGTGACGGGGCCGCCCCTGGGCCGGCCACGGACCGCCGCCCTCCGGACGCTCGATATCGTCGGGCTCGACACATTCGCGAAGGTGGTGCAGGCGCTCGGCGACCAGGCCGAGGGGGACGAGGAGCGGGCCCTCTTCCGCGTCCCGCCCGTCATCGAGGCTCTCCTCAAGGCGGGACGGCTCGGCGAGAAGAGCGGGGCGGGCTTCTACAAGAGCGGGCCCGACGGGACCCGCCTCGCCCTTGACGTGAAGACGCTCGAGTACCGGCCGGCAGAGCGGGTCCCCTTCCCCGCGCTCGAGGCCCTGCGGGGAGTGGAAGATCCGGGGGACCGCCTGCGCCGGCTCCTCGGGAGCGGCGATCGGGTGGCCGCGCTCGCCTGGCGCCTGCTCGGGCCGACCCTGCGCTACGCCGCCGCCCGGGTGCCCGAGATCGCCGACGACCCGCTCGCCCTCGATTTGGCGATGCGCTGGGGCTTCGGCTGGGACCTCCCCCCCTTCGCCGCCTGGGACGCCCTCGGCGTCGAGGAGGCGGCCCGCCGCCTCCGGGCCGAGGGGGCATCGATCCCCCCCCTGGTGGAGGCGGTGCTGGCCGCCGGGCCCCGGACCTTCTACGGCGAGAAGGACGGAGCCCGGACGGTCTTCGACCCGGCAGCCCGGGGCCACCGGCCGGCACCCGAGGACCCGGTGGTCCTCTCCCTCGCCCGCCGGAAGGCCGCCGGCGCGCTCGTGGAGCGGCGCGGGGGGGCGAGCCTGGTGGACCTGGGAGACGGGGTCCTCGGCCTGGAGTTTCACAGCAAGATGAACGCCCTGGGGGCCGACGCCATCGCCCAGCTCGAGCGCGGCCTGCACCGGGCTGCCACCGACTTCGCCGCCCTCGTGATCGGCAACCAGGGCCCCCACTTCTCGGCCGGCGCGGATCTGAGCCTGCTCCTGTTCTCCGCCGAGGAGGGGGACTGGGACGAGGTGGACGGGATGGTCCGGGCCTTCCAGCGGGGCGTCCGGGCGGTGCGGGAGGCGGCGGTCCCCGTCGTGGCCGCCCCCTTCGGCCGGACGCTGGGGGGCGGGGCCGAGATCACGCTCGCGGCCCACCGCGCGGTGGCCTCGGCCGAGACCTACATGGGCCTGGTCGAGACCGGGGTGGGGCTCATCCCGGCCGGCGGCGGGTGCGCCGAGATGCTCCGACGCCACATGACCCTGCTTCCACCGGACAGCGGCCTGGACCCCCAGCCCCTCCTGAAGCGGGTCTTCGAGACGATCGCCTTCGCGAAGGTCTCCTCCTCCGCGGAGGAGGCGCGGCGGCTTCTCCTCCTGCGCCCCGAGGACGAAGTGGTCATGAACCCCGACCGGCTCCTCGCGGAGGCAAAGGCCGCGGCCCTGCACCTGGCCCGGGCCGGCCGGCCGCCGCTGCCGCCGGCCGGACCGATCCCGGTCCTGGGGGAGCCGGGCTTCGCTCTGCTCGCCCTGGGCATCCACCTGGCCCACCGGGGCGGCCACATCACGGCCTACGAGCGCGAGATCGCGACGGCGCTCGCCCGCGTGCTCACGGGGGGCGAGCGCCCCCACCCGGGCACGGCCACGGCCGAGGAGATCATGGACCTGGAACGCGAGGCCTTTCTCCGCCTCCTCGGGCGGAGAGAAACCCAGGAGCGGATCCGGCACACCCTGAAGACGGGGAAGCCGCTCCGCAACTAGAGGACGACGCATGGACGAGCCAGTCATCGTATCGGCGGTCCGCACAGCGGTCGGGAAGGCTCCGCGGGGGGCGTTGCGCCACAGCCGCCCGGACGAGATGGCGGCGGCGGCGATCCGGGCCGCCGTCGCCCGGGTCCCGGGGCTCAAGCCGGAGGCGGTGGACGACGTGATCCTGGGGTGCGCCATGCCCGAGGCCGAGCAGGGGCTGAACGTGGCGCGGCAGGCCGCGCTCCGGGCCGGCCTGCCGGTCTCCGTCCCGGCCTGCACCATCAACCGGTTCTGCGCCTCGGGCCTCCAGGCCATCGCCTTCGCCGCCGAGCGGATCCAGACGGGCGCCGCCGAGGTCGTCGTGGCCGGGGGGACGGAGAGCATGAGCCTCGTTCCGATGGGCGGCTTCAAGGTCGCCCCGAACCCGGCGCTCATGGCCGAGTACCCCGACGTCTACCTCAGCGTGGGGCTGACCGCCGAGGTCGTAGCCGCCAAATGCAAGGTCGGCCGGGAGGAGCAGGACCGCTTCGCCCTGGAGAGCCACCGGCGCGCCCTGGCCGCCCAGCGGGAGGGCCGCTTCGCCGAGGAGATCCTTCCCTTCCCGGTCCCGGCCGGCAAGGGCACCCCGCCCCTGCTCTTCGACCGGGACGAGGGGCCGCGGCCCGACACCTCGCTCGAGGCGCTCGGCAAGCTCCCGGCCGCCTTCCAGAAAGACGGCACGGTGACCGCGGGGAACACCTCCCAGATGAGCGACGGGGCCGCGGCGGTCGTGGTGATGGGGCGGCGGCGGGCCGAGGCGCTGAACGCGAAGATCCTGGCCCGGTTTCTCGGGTACGCCGTGGCCGGCCTGCCGCCCGAGGAGATGGGGCTCGGGCCGGCCTACGCGGTGCCGAAGGTCCTCAAGCAGACCGGCCTGCGCCTCGACCAGGTGGACCTGATCGAGCTCAACGAGGCCTTCGCTGCCCAGGTCCTGGGCGTGATGCGGATGCTCGAGCTGGACCCGGCGAAGGTGAACGTGAACGGGGGGGCCATCGCGCTCGGCCATCCCCTGGGCTGCACGGGGGGGAAGCTCACCGCGACGCTCCTGTACGAGCTCGAGCGGCGCGGTGGGCGGATCGGCCTCGTCACGATGTGCGTCGGGGGCGGGATGGGGGCAGCGGGACTCTTCGCCCGCGAGAAGAACGGGGGTGGGCGATGACGGCTACGAAGGCGCAGGAGCTCCCGCGCGTCCTCGGCGGCGCGTTCCTGCTGGGGGAAACGCCCGCGGAGGCCATCCGCACGCCCGAGGACCTGACGGCCGAGGAGCGAATGATGGGCGAGGTCGCAGCCGACTTCGTGGCCCAGGAGGTCCTCCCCCGTCTCGAGGCAATCGAGCACCAGGAGCCGGGGGTGATGGTGGGCCTCCTCAAGCGCGCCGGCGAGCTCGGCCTGCTCTCTGCCGATGTCCCCGAGGCCCACGGGGGCCTCGGCCTCCGAAAGGCGGCCTCCAGCCTGCTCGCGGAGCCGTTCGGGGCCGCCGCCTCCTTTGCCGCCTCCCACGGCGCCCACACGTGCATCGGCACCCTGCCCCTGGTCTACTTCGGGACGCCGGAGCAGCAGGCCCGCTACCTCCCCCGCCTGGCCAGCGGCGAGTGGCTCGCCGCCTACGCCCTCACGGAGGCCGGCTCCGGATCCGACGCCCTGGCGGCCAAGACGACGGCGGTCCGGACGCCCGACGGGGCGTACCGGCTGAACGGCACCAAGCTCTGGATCACCAACGCCGGGTTCGCCGACCTCTTCACCGTCTTCGGCAAGGTGGACGGCAAGGAGTTCAGCGCCTTCCTGGTGGAGCGGACGTTCCCGGGCGTTTCCATCGGTCCCGAGGAGCGGAAGATGGGAATCAAGGGTTCCTCCACCCGTCCCTTCCACCTGACCGACGCCATCGTCCCGGCCGCCAACCTGCTGGGGGAGGTCGGGCGGGGCCACATCATCGCCTTCACCATCTTGAATCTAGGCCGCTTCAAGCTCGGGGCGGGCTGCGTCGGGGGGATGAAGGCCGCCCTGAAGGCGGCGACCGAGTATGCCGCCAGCCGGCAGCAGTTCGGCAAGCCCATCGCCTCCTTCGGCCTCATCCAGCAGAAGCTCGCCCGGATGGCGGCCCTCACCTTTGCCGCCGAGAGCCTGCTCTACCGGACGGCGGGCCTGGTGGACCAGGCGCTGGCCGGGGCCGGAACGGATCGCGAGGCAGCCCGGCGGGCGCTCGAGGAGGTCGCGGTCGAGTGCGCCCTCGCCAAGGTCTTCTGCAGCGAGGCGCTCGGCGTGGTGGTCGATGAAGCGGTCCAGACCTTTGGGGGCTACGGCTACAGCCAGGAGTATCCGGTGGAGCGGTTCTACCGGGACGCCCGGATCAACCGGATCTTCGAGGGGACCAACGAGATCAACCGGCTGCTGGCGGCGGGGATGCTCCTCAAGCGGGCGGCCCAGGGGCGCTACCCCCTGTTGCCCGCGCTCAAGGCGGTCCAGGAGGCGGTCCTCGCGCCGCCCGACTCCCCGGCCTCGGAGGACGGGCCGCTCGCCGCGGAGGCGGAGCGGGTGCGGCAAGGACGCCAGGCCACGCTCCTGGTGGCCGGGCTGGCCTTCCAGAAATACGGGGAGCAACTCGCCGAGGAGCAGGAGGTCCTTGGCGGCCTGAGTGATCTCATCTTGCAACTGTTCGCGGCCGAGAGCGCCATGCTCAGGGGAATGCGGGCGCTCGCGAGCGGCGGGCCGAAGGCGGCCGCCGCGGCAGACCTCGCCCGGGCGGCGGTGGCCGAAGGGCTCGCGACGCTGGAGGCGACGGCCCGGCGGCTGTTACCGAGCCTGGCCGAGGGGGATGCGCTCCGGAGCGGGGCGGGCGCGCTCCGGA
The DNA here is from genome assembly GCA_036000645.1 of Candidatus Methylomirabilis sp. Classification (NCBI taxonomy): domain Bacteria; phylum Methylomirabilota (SeqCode); class Methylomirabilia (SeqCode); order Methylomirabilales (SeqCode); family Methylomirabilaceae (SeqCode); genus Methylomirabilis (SeqCode); species Methylomirabilis sp. (SeqCode). The sequence continues at coordinate 2,043 of DASYVA010000210.1, read as the reverse complement.
AGGTCCTGCGGGGGTTTCCCCCGGACCTGGTGGCCCTGCACCGGCGGAATGCCGCTGCGGCGCTTGGGGCGGGCGGCTACCCGCTCGCCTAGCGAGGAGATGGGGACCCGATGAAGGATTGGAACTCCACGCTGGCTGGACTCGCGGGGCTGGCCGGCGGCCTCGCGGCGATGCTCCGCCCCCTCCCACCGCGCCGGCGGCCCGTCCGCCCGCGCCCCCGGCCGGCCGTCCCCGTCCGGGTGGGGGTGGTTCTGGGAGGGGGAGGCGTGCGCGGGTTCGCGCACGTCGGGGTCCTCCGGGTTCTGGAGGAGAACGGGGTCCCGATTGACTGCGTCGTCGGCACGAGCGTGGGGAGCCTCATCGGGGCGGTCTACGCCGCCCGGCCGGACGCGGCGCTCCTGGAGCGGGAGGGCCTGGGCCTCGACCGGGGAGACTTCCTCGACTATACGCTCTTCGGGCTCGGGTGGGGGCCGCTGAAGGGGCGGAAGCTGGAGCGCCTGGTGGACCGGCTCACGGGGTGCCGGCCCATCGAGAAGTTCCCCGTCCCCTTCGCCGCCGTCGCCACCGACATCCGGACGGGGGAGCGGGTCATCCTGGACAAGGGCCCGGCGGGGCAGGCGGTCTGGGCCAGCAGCGCCATGCCCGGTCTCATCCACCCCTGCCGGATGGACGGGCGCCTGCTCGCAGACGGCGCCCTGGTGGAGAACCTGCCGGTGAGTGTCGCCCGGGCGATGGGGGCCGAGGTGATCATCGCCGTCAACGTCTCGCCCGATCTGCAGGCCACCCAGCTCCGGGGAGCGATGGACGTCCTCCACCAGGCCCTGGCCATCCTGACGCGGGAGCTCTCGGCCCGCCAGCCCGAGGCCGACGTGACCATTTCGCCGCCGATCGGTCACATCGCCACCCTGGACTTCCGGCACAAACGGGCGGCGGTCGCGGCCGGCAAGGCCGAGGCCGTGGCGGCCCTCCCCCGCATCCAGGCCGCGCTGACCGCGGCGGCGGCCCGCCTCGGTCGCCAGTGGCCCGACCGGCCGGCCCACCCCATCCCCGTCGCCTAGCCGCCCTCTTCTCGCGGAACGCATTCCGGCCGCATCTCCCCTCGGAAGCGCTCAGGGCTCCTCGAGCCCCGCCAGGATCGTCTGGGGCGGCAGGGGCAGGTTCTCGCCGTGCCAGAGGCGCCGGCCGCCGGGCTCCTGGCGGGTATCCCAGTAGATCTCCAGGCCATTGCCGTCGGGGTCATCGAAGTACATCGCCCAACTGATCCGGTGGTCCACCGTCGCCACCGGCACGCCGGCCTCGGTGAGCGACCGGTAGGCGACCGCAAAGGCGCGCCGGTCGGGGACCTCGAAGGCGACGTGGTACAGCCCCACGCCGTGCGGCGGCGGGGCCGGTGCCCCCGGCCCCACCTGCTGTAACGCGATTTCGTGGTGCACCGCGCCCCCGGAGAGGAACGCGTAGTGCTCACCCACCTGCTCCACGACCTTGAGGTCGAAGAACCGGCTGTAGAAGTCCATGGACCGTTTCAGATCGCGGATCTTGAGATGGGCGTGGCCGAGCTTCGTCCGATAGGCCGACATGTCGGGCTCCCGTTATGGAAGATCGAGCAGGATCAGCTCCGCCGGCTCCGTGGCCCGGAGGACAAGCTCCGCCTCGTCGGCGATGCGCGCCTGGTCGCCGGCCGCGAGCGGGGTGCCGTTGACGGTCAGGCTCCCGCTGATCACGAACAGGTAGGCCCTCCGGCCGGCCCGGGTCTTGTGGACCACCTCCTGCCCCGCCCGCAGGGCGGAGACATAAATGGTCGCGTCCTGGTCAATGGTCAGGGTCCCCGGCACGTCGCCCGGCGAGACGACCGGCAGCAGCTTCCCGGCCCGGTCCGCGGGCGTGAACTGGCGCTGCTCCCATCGGGGGGCGAGTCCCTTTCTCCGGGGGAGGATCCAGAGCTGCAGCAGATGGACGGGGCGGTCCTTCGAGTGGTTGTACTCGGAGTGGACGATGCCGGTCCCCGCCGACATCACCTGGACCTCCCCGGCGTGGATGACCCCC
>DASYVA010000209.1 GCA_036000645.1 Candidatus Methylomirabilis sp. | reverse complement strand
AGGTCCACCCGTGCCCGCAGGACGGGGCCAAGATGGTCTGGGTGACCTACTACCCGGAGGAGGGCAAGGCGAAGAGCGCCCTGCGCTGCGAGAAGTGCGGCACCCTGAAGTTCCGGAGCGAGCTGAACTAATCGTTCACTTCCTGCCGGAAAAGGCTAGGGGCCGGGAGGCAACCCCTCCCGGCCCCTGGTTTTTCCGCCCCCCCCCCGAAGATGGGCTGGCCGCTCTGCCCCGCGCTGCGGCCGGCCGGCCTACTGGACCTGCCGCAACCGCTCCTGCGCGAGGCGCGCCTCCCGCGAGTTCTTGAATCGGTTCATGAGCTCCCGCAGGACCGCCGTGCCCCGGGAGGCCTCGCCCAGCTCCAGATAGGCATAGCCCTGCTTCAGCATCGCACTCGGGACCTTGTTGCTGTTGGGGTGGTTCTTGACGACCGCTTCGAACTCCCGGATCGCCTCCGGGTAATTCCGCTGGCTGTAGTAGGACTCTCCCAGCCAGTACTGGGCGTTTGGCACCAGGCTCGTCTTCGGAAAGAGCTGCATATAGGTCTTGAAGCCGTTGATGGCCAGGTCGTAGTTTCCCTTGGTGTAGTCGCTGAGCGCCGCCTTGTAGACCTCGTCCGGCGTGGCCGTGAGGGCCGCGGTCGGGGCGGCGGGAGCGGCCGGGGGTGGCGCGGCCACCCCGGGAGCGGGAGCCGCCGTCGGAGGCGGGAGCGGGATCGGTTGGGCCGGGCGGCCCGGCACCATCCCCGGTGGGGTTCCCGCGCCTGCCCCGCCGGGGGCCGCCTCCGGCTTCTGGGTGGCCAGCTCCGTGAGCCGCCGCACCGCCACCTCCAGGGAATCCACCCGCTGGTTCAGTTCGTTGATCCGGTGCGCCGTCTCCTCCAGCCGCCCCTGCGTGATCCGGTTCTCGGAGGAAAACTCGCCGATCTTCGCGCTGAGGTCGCCTTGGGACTGGCCGAGCCGCTGCGCGTCCTCTTTCAGGCTGGCCAGGAGCTGGTCCACCTTGGCCCGCCCCTCCGCCTCGACCCGACCCAGACGCTCCTCCGCGAAGGCGCGGCTCCCCTCGATGGTGCGGGAGAGGGCCGCGACATCGCGGCGCAGGATCCGCACATCTTCCTGGAGCGCCGTGTACTCCTGCTGCGGTACCAAGGCGGCGCAGGCCGCCAGGGGGAGCGCGAGAAGTAGCGGCGCTCGAGCTGTCCAGCCGAATTGCCGCACTGCCGTCACCTCCTCGGATCCCTTGGGCACCAGGGGTGCCCGGGGGGTCTCCCGCCGGGCCGACTCGTCGTCGCCCACGACGAAGGCGCGAACGGGTGGGGGCGGGGGGAGCTCCCCCGCCCCCACCGACCGGGCTCCCCTACCGCTGGACCGCGAAGTGGCCTCGGCGGTTCCACCGCCAGGCCGACTCATCGTGCCCCAGAACGAAGGGCCGCTCCTCGCCGTAGGAGATGATCCGGATCCGGTTCGCCGCGATCCCGGCCGCCGCCAGGTACTCCTGGGCGGCCTTGGCTCGCCGGTCGCCGAGGGCGAGGTTGTACTCGTTGGTCCCCCGCTCGTCCGCGTGGCCCTCGATGGTGATCGCGGCGCCGCCGTTGGCCTTCAGCCACGCGACGTTGCGGGTCAGGGACGCCTTCGCGTCATCCCGAAGGACCGCCTTGTCGAAGTCGAAGAAGACGTCCTCCAGCGGGGCCCCGGCGGGGGCCGCCGGGCGCGGCGTCATCGGCTGCTCGGCGACGGCTCCGGGCTGGCGCACCGGCTCCTCCGTGACCCGCGGCGGGGCGGCGGGGCCGGCCGGGCGTGGGGCGCCAGGCGCCGTCGCGCCCACGCCGCTCGGCTGGGCCTGCCCCACCTCGGGCGAGGTGGCACAGGCCGACACGAGCAGGCCCACCGACAGGGCCAGGACCGCCACCAGGAGTCCGACCCATCCCGTGTGCTGTGTCCGCATGACTCCTCCTTTACGCATTGCCCGCCTCTGGGGGATGGAAGAGAAAGACCACGCGCGCGCTGCTCCGTCCTTACTGGGACCAGTCGGGGGCGAAGTTGCCCCCGGTCCGGGTGAGCTGGCGGGGGGCGGACCCGTCGGCCCGCATCACGAAGATCTCCCGCTGGCCTGTCCGGGTGGAGGTAAAGGCCAGGTGCCGCCCGTCCCGCGACCAGGCCGGGTCTTCGTTGCCCCCCTCGGACGTGAGGGTCTGGACGCCCGACCCGTCCTGGTTCATGAGGGTGATCTGGAACCGGCCGGACAGGTTCGAGGTGAAGGCGATCTTGTCCCCCCGCGGGGACCAGCGGGGGGAGGAGTTGTAGTCCCCCTGGAAGGTCAGGCGGCGGAGGTTGGTCCCCTCCAGGTCAATGGCGTAGATCTGGGGCGACCCGCCCCGGTCCGAGGTGAAGGCGATCTGGCGCCCGTTGGGGGAGAAGGTGGGCGAGACGGAGATGCCGGAGCCGCTCGTCAGCGCCCGGAGGCCGCTCCCATCCTTGCGCATCAGGTAGATGTTGGTCCCCCCATCCTTGCTGAGGGAGAGGGCCACCCACTCGCCGTCCGGGGACCAGGCGGGGGAGATGTTCAGGCCGGGCACCGCGGAGAGCTTGGTCCGCGCCCCCGTCTGCAGGTTCAGGAGGAAGAGGTCGGGGTTGCCGTCCCGATACGAGGTGTACGCGAGGAGGCGGCCGTCGGGGGACCAGCGGGGGGAGAGGTTGATGGACCGGTTCCCCGTCAGCAGGATGGGGTTGTGGCCGTCGTAGTCCATCACGTAGAGCTCCCGGGCCCCGTCCCGCGCCCCGACGTAGGCGATGCGGGTCTGGGCGACGCCCCGCTCCCCCGTGTAGCGGAACACGATCTCGTCCGCCAGCCGGTGGGCGATCTGCCGGACCGCCGTGGCCTCCCCCAGATAGCGGCGGGCCACGATGGCTGTCCCCCGCTCCACGTCGTAGACCTGGGCCTCCAGCGCTAGCTCCGTGGCTCGCTGCTCCAGCGTGCCGAGCAGGAGCCCCTGCACCTTGAAGAGGGCGAGCATCGGGAGAACCTCGGCCTGATCCCCCGGCTTCAGCTTCCGGACCTCCACCGGGAGGAACGTGGGGTCGATGACCTCAAAGAGGCCGGTGAAGTCCAGGTCTGCGGCGGCGACGGAGCGGGCGACCGTGGCCAGGTCGGCCCCGGGGTTCTTGTCGGGCAAGGGGGCGAACCCCCCGATCGCCAGCGGGATCCGCTGGAAGACCTCCTTCTGGATCTCCACCCCATAGCGCTGGGCTTCTCCCGCGCCTCCCAGCAGCAGCAGCAGAAGCCCCGCCCCGGCGGCGCGAACGCCGCGCACCCGGCGCATCAGCGGACGCCCTCCTTCCCGGTGAAGGTGAAGGCGATGTCCACGTACTCCTCCCGCATCAGGGGGGGGAAGGGGGGATAGGGCACCGCCTCCTGGATCGCCCGGACCGCCGACATGTCGAAGAGCGGGTTCCCCGATGGCCGCACCACGACGACATCCCGCACGTAGCGGCTCCGGAGGATCCGCGCGTTGACCAGCACGCGCCCCTGGCCGGGCGGCTCCCACAGGGCCCGCACCCG
>DASYVA010000208.1 GCA_036000645.1 Candidatus Methylomirabilis sp. | reverse complement strand
GAAGGCCTTCGACCACGAAGACCGCGTCATGCGTCTTCGCGAAACCCCCGCCTTCAAGCCCACGGCCGCCCTGCGGTGAGAACCAGGGAAGGACAGCGCAGCTGACTTCCTCCCGGGGGACGGCCACGCATTCGGAAAAGTCCGCTAGGATGGTCGGATCCTGTTAGGGAGTATGGGCTGGTGTCCCCAGCGGGATTCGAACCCGCGTTTCGGCCTTGAAAGGGCCGGGTCCTAGGCCAGCTAGACGATGGGGACGGGGGTGGTGACCCGCGAAGGATTCGAACCTTCGACTCCCTGCTTAAAAGGCAGGTGCTCTACCAACTGAGCTAGCGGGTCAAGACACCTAATTCTGGACACTTGCGTGAGCGGAGTCAACGGAAATCGGGCCGACAGTGCCCGAGATGTGCCGGCGAGCCTGGGCCTGCTCCTCCTGGGTCGCGGGGAGCGACGCCACGCTTGGGCACCCGATAGATTCCGGATCAGGACGGGATTTCCCTGATATCCTCTTTGAGGTGCGGGTCTATCGCTCTTCCGACGTTTCGTAACTCCTCCAGAGCTCTCGACCAGTCCCCAGATCCATGATGTGCAATGGGCAGCCGATGCGCTTGGCGCTCCTTCAACTTTCCGGCTTCCTCTGGTGTCTCAGGGATAAGCTTTAGCCAGTCCATACGACCGTGCACCTTGGATCTGCCGGACCCGGCCACGAACATCTGTCCCTTTAGGATCACCCCTTCTCCCCCGCGTGAAATTGCCTCGCGACTACCGAGCCAACCCCCACTCCCGGAACGCGGGGGTATCGACCAGGATGGTCTGGTCGCGCCGCGCGCCTGTGGAGATGAGGGAGATGCCCAGCCCGGCCAGGTCCTGGAGCCGGTCGAGGTAGGCCCGGCAGGCTTTCGGGAGCTGCTCGAGTTTCAGGGCCCCGATCGTGCTCTCCTCCCAGCCCGGCACCTCTTCGTAAACCGGCGTGCACTCGGTCAGGATGCCGGTCTCGTTGGGGAAGGCGGTGAGCCGCTCCCCCCGGTACTGGTAGGCGGTGCAGAACCGGATGCGGGGGAGGGTATCCAGCACGTCCAGTTTGGTGAGGGCCAGGGTGCCCAGGCCGTTCACCCGGACCGCGTAGCGGAGCGCGACGGCGTCGAGCCAGCCGCAGCGCCGTGGCCGCCCCGTCGTGGCCCCGTACTCCTGCCCCCGGTCCCGCAGGAGCTGGCCCGTGGCGTCGGTCAGCTCGGTCGGGAACGGCCCCTCCCCCACGCGGGTCGAGTAGGCCTTCATCACTCCCACGACCCCGTCTATGCGCCCCGGCCCCACCCCGGTGCCGGTGCAGGCGCCGCCCGCCGTGGCGCTGGAGGAGGTCACGTAGGGGTATGTCCCCAGGTCCACGTCGAGCAGTGTCCCCTGCGCCCCCTCAAACAAAATGCGCCGCCCCTCCGCGATGAACCGGTTGACCACCTCGGAGGCATCCACCAGGAAGCGCTTGACCTGCTCGAAGTGCTGCATCTGCTCCCGGAAGAGGGTGGTGGCGTCCAGGGTGTGCAGGAGGCTCTCGGGGCCGGCCTGCGCCTGCTTCTCCGCGAGGACCGCCGCGAGCCGCTCCCGGAACGCCACGGGGTCGTACAGGTCCCCGATCCGCACCCCCACCCGGGCCATCTTGTCGGCGTAGGCGGGCCCGATCCCCCGGCCGGTGGTTCCGATCTTCTGCGATCCGTGCCGCTCCCGCTCCACGTCCAGGATCTTGTGGTAGGGGAGGACCAGGTGGGCGCTCTTGCCGATGTAGAGGGTGTCCTCCACCGAGACCTTGAGCTTCCGGAGCTGCTCGATCTCGTGGGTGAGCGCGGGCAGGTCGATCACCACGCCGTTCCCCAGGATGCAGATCTTCCCCATCCGGAGGATGCCCGAAGGGACCAGGTGGAGGACCACTTTCTCCTCGGCCACTACGACCGTGTGACCGGCGTTGTTCCCCCCCTGGAAGCGGACGACGGCATCGAAGGACTCGGAGAGGATGTCCACCACCTTGCCCTTCCCCTCGTCCCCCCACTGGGTCCCCACCACGATCACGTTGGCCATGAGAGCGCTCCGCTCATGACCCGGTCGCAGAACTGGGCGACCGCGTACGGCGTCTCCTTCCCCGACTGGATGTCCCGCAGGATCAGGCTCTCCTCGCGCTGCCCGGGCTGCCCCAGGATGAGGGCGTAGCGGATGCCGCAGGTGCGGGCGTAGGTGAGGGAGCCCTCCAGGTCCCGCACGATGATGTCCCGGGCGGCGGGGTAGCCCTTCGATCGGAGCGTCCGGGCGAGGATCAGGGCCTGCCGCTTGTCTGGGTGGAAGTCAATGATGAGAAACAGCGGCCCGGCGTCCCGCGGCAGGGCGTTCTCCTTCTCCAGCGCCAGGAGGAGCTTCTCCAGGTCGAAGGCGAACCCGGTCGCCGGGCAGTCGTAGCCGAACTGGCCGATGAGCGCGTCGTAGCGGCCGCCCCCCCCGAGGTGGGACCCGAGCCCCTCCGCGAAGACCTGGAAGGCGATCCCGCTGTAGTACTCCAGGCTGTAGTGCTCGGCCAGGTCCAGGATCACCTGGTCCGTGAGGCCGTAGACCCGCAGGACCTCGTAGACCCGGCGGAGGTTCTCCAGGGCCCGCTTCGAGCGCTCGGAGGCGGCCAGCGCCTCCGCCCGGTCCAGCACCTCCTCCCGCCCGTAGAGCTCGGTGAGCCCCCGAATCCCCCCCTTCACGGCGTCGGGGCAGGCCAGGTCCGTCAGGAGCAGGTCCAGGGCGAGCGCGTCCTTGCGCCTGAGCGCCGCCAGGATCTCCCCGCGCCGGTCGGGCCGCTGCGGGAGCCCGTCCAGCATCCCCCGCAGGAACTCCACCTGCCCCACGTCAATCTGGAACCGGGTGAGCCCCACCTCGCGGCAGGACTCTACGGCCATGGCGATGATCTCGGCGTCCGCCTCGGGCTGCGGGAGACCGATCAGCTCCACCCCGGCCTGATAGAACTCCCGCTGCCGCCCCTCCGCCGCCTCCTCGTGGCGGAAGATGGGGGCGGCGTAGCAGAGGCGCAGGGGGAGCGGGTGGTGCCGCAGCGTGGTCGCCACCATCCGGGCGACCTGGGAGGTGATGTCCGGGCGGAGCGCCAGGAGCCGGCCGCTCTGCCGGTCCACGAACTTCTCCACCTTCTCGCTGTCGGGCAGCGCGGCGGCGAAGACCTCCAGGTACTCGAAGGTGGGGACGACCACCTCCCGGAACCCCCACCGCTCGAAGACCGAGAGGAGCCGTCCCTCGGCGAACCGGAGGCGCGCCGCCTCTTTCGGCGGCATCACCCGGATGCCCTTGGGGATGGCGCTCGCGGGGCGGTCCATGGCGGGCTACGCCTGCACCAGCTTGGCGAAGACGATGTCGGGCATCCGCCGGATCTCCTCCAGGACGGGGGCCGGGATGGGCGTGTCCACGTTCACCACGGAGACGGCTCGTCCCCCGGGCCGGGTCCGGCCGAGCTGCATGCCGGCGATGTTGACCTGGTTCTTCCCGAGGAGCGTCCCGATCCGGCCGATGACCCCGGGGACGTCCATGTTGGAGAACACCAACAGGTAGCCCTCGGGAATGGCCTCCAGGGAGAACTCGCCGATCCGAACCACGCGGGGCTGGGACTTCTGGAAGAGGGTGCCGGCCACGAGGCTCGGGCCCTTGTCGGTCCCGATCGTGACGGTGATGAGGCTGGCGTAGTCCCCTTCTTCCGAAGTCTTGCTCTCCACCACCCGCACCCCCCGCTGCTTGGCGAAGGGGAGGGCGTTCACGATGTTGACCGAGCCCGACAGGATGGGGTCCAGGACGCCCTTGACGACGGAGGCGGTGAGGGGGGCGGTGGTCACCGAGGCCACCTCCCCCTGGTACTCGATTCGGATCTCCTGCATCCGGCCCTCGCTGAGCTGGGACCCGAGGCGTCCCAGCTTCTCCGCCAGCGTGAAGTAGGGCTGGATCTTGGCCAGCAGCTCCGGATCGATGCTGGGGGCGTTGACGGCGTTCCGCACCACCCCTCGCTCCAGGAAGTCGATCACCTGCTCGGCGATCGCCACCGCCACGTTCTCCTGGGCCTCTTCGGTAGCCGACCCCAGGTGGGGGGTGCAGATGAAGTTGTCCAGGCGGAGGAGGGGGCTGTCGGTGGCCGGTTCGGTGACGAAGACATCGAAGGCGGCGCCGGCGACCTGCCCCGTCCGGAGGCCCTCGTGGAGGGCCTGCTCGTCCACGATGCCCCCCCGAGCGCAGTTGAGGATCCGCACCCCGCGCTTCATCATGGCGATGGCCTTGCCGTCCACGAGGTTCCGGGTGTCGGGCCCGAGCGGGACGTGGACCGTGAGGAAGTCGGACCGCCGGAAGACCTCCTCCAGGTCCACCAGTTCCACACCGAGGGGGGCGGCGGCCTCCCGGGAGATGAAGGGGTCGTAGGCGATGACGCGCATGGCGAGCGCCTTCGCCCGCCGGGCCACTTCGGAGCCGATCCGGCCGAGCCCGATGACCCCCAGGACCTTGTTGAAGAGCTCCACGTTCGTGAAGCGGCTCTTCTCCCAGCGGCCCTGCTTCAGGGACATGGTGGCCTGCGGGACGTTCTTGGCGAGGGCGAGCAGGAGCGCAATGGTGTGCTCGGCCGTGGTGACGGTGTTGCCGCTCGGGGCGTTCATGACCACGATCCCACGGGCCGTGGCCGCCTCGAGATCAATGTTGTCCACCCCGACGCCGGCGCGTCCGACCACCTTGAGCCGCTTTCCCGCCTCCAGCACCTGGGCCGTCACGGCCGTGGCGCTCCGGACCACCAGGGCGTCGTAGTCGCCGATGCAGGCCAGCAGCTCTGCGGGGGAGAGGCGGTTCTTCACGTCCACGGCGAAGCCCGGGGCGTGCTGGAGCACCTCCAGCCCCCGGGGCGCCAGGTTGTCGGTGACCAGGATCCGCTTCACGGGCACATCCGCCGGCATTCGGGTTCTCCTTGGGCAGACTGCAGCCCCACCGGCCTCGGTTCAGGCGCCGCGGACGCACGCCCCCCTCCCGAGCCGGACGGGGCCGATCGTGCGGAGGGGGGGACGCGGCGCGGCGGGGGGGACCTACTTCTGGAGCACGTCCTGGGCAGCGCGCAGGCCGTCGCCCAGCCGCACGGGGTAGCCGAGCTCGGCCAGCGTGAACTCGAGGGCGGCGATCCCCGTGAGGACGTCGTAGGCGTCGGCGTAGCCGAGGGTCGCGATCCGGAAGATCTTCCCCTTCATGGATCCCTGGCCCCCGGCGATGGAGAGCCCGTGCTTGTCCCGGAGGGTCCGCACGATGACGCCGCCGTCCAGGCCCTGCGGGACCTTCACCGCCGTGGCCGCCGGGGACGGGCGCTCCGCGAACAGGGAGAGCCCGAGGGCTGCGACGGCCGCCCGCGTGGCTCGGGCGAGCCGCTCGTGGCGGGCGAAGATGCCGGGGAGCCCCTCGGCCTGCAGCAGGTCCAGGGCAACCTTGAGCCCCGCGATGAGGGAGACGGCCGGGGTCCAGGCGGTTTGGTGCCCGGCCTGGCTCTTCCGCTCCGTGAGGAAATTGAAGTAGTAGCGGGGGAGGCGCGCCCGCTCGGCCGCCGCCCAGGCCCGCTCGCTCAGGCACGCGAAGGCCAGGCCCGGCGGGAGCATGAGCGCTTTCTGCGACGCCCCGACCACGATGTCCAGCCCCCAGGCATCCGTCGGCAGGTCCACCACCCCCAGACTCGTGATGGCATCCACGACCAGGAGGGCCGGCGTCTGCCGGACGATGGCCGCGATTGCATCCAGGTCGTTCAGGACCCCGGTGGAGGTCTCGCTGTGGGTGGCGAAGACCGCCGCGATGCCCGGGTGCTTCCGGAGGGCCGCTGCAACCTCCTTGGGGTCTACCGCCTTCCCGTAGGGGACCTCGAGCGGGATCACGGTGAGGCCGTAGGCCTGGCAGATCTCCGCCCACCGCTCGCCGAACTTGCCGCCCTTGAGGACCAGCACGGCCTCGCCCGGGGAGCAGATGTTGACGACCGCCCCCTCCATGGCTCCGGTCCCGGAGGCGGCCAGGATGAGGACCTCCTGCCGGGTCTGGAAGAGCCACTGGAGCCCCTGCCGGACCTCGGCGAAGAGGGCCTCGAACTCCGGCGTCCGGTGGTGGATCACCGGTTGGGCCATCGCCAGGAGCACCTCCGGCGGGACCGTGGTCGGGCCAGGGGCCAGGAGTCGGAACTTCTTCATCGGGCCTCTCCGCGCTCGGGCAAACCCTCGTCGCCTGCTTCGCAAGGCGCCGGAAATCACACCATAAAGGGGTGCTGAAGTCAAGGTGAAAGCCGGCCGGGGAGTGTCCGAATCAAACGAACTACCTGGAACCTCTGGAGGGAATTCGCTCGCCTTCGATCTGGGGACAGACCACTCCCTGAGAGCTGGGCTGCTCCGCTCGCTCCTTCCAGCCGACGAGGAGCCGCTTCAGCCGTTTCCGTAAGGTGAGAAATTCGGCGAGCATCCGGTCCAGATCAACGATCTTCTGCTCAACAAGGCTTCGGACGTGGGCGCATGGCTGATGGCCCTGCCGGCGGACTCCCACGATGTCCTTGATCTCGGAGAGCGTGAAGCCCAGCGCTTTCGCCTTGGTGATGAACTCGAGGAGTTCGACCGTCTCCTTCGGGTAGAGTCGATACCGGTTCTCCCCCCTTTGCGCCGGGGGGAGCACGCCGACCGCCTCATAGTAGCGGATCGTCTTCGGGCTCACCCCCGCCTGCTTGGCCAGCGTGCCGATGAAGAGCTGATTGCGAGTCATCCTGAGTCCAGTCCCTAAAAAGGGAGGGCCGGCCCAAGGGACCGGCCCCCCACGGGGTCAGAGCTCGCCCAAGACACCCTCTCTCACGTATCGCACGAGGGTGTTCCAGGCGCTTCTGGAGAGAGCGATCTTCTCGTCGCCTTCCCCGATCCGGACGGTCGCTGTTCCACCTTCGTGTTGCAGAACCTCGACCTCCGGGCAGGCCCCGCATTCCGGGCAAAGGGACACCTTCTGGGTTCCCTGCACGGCCATCACCTCCTTTCACTGCACAATCTAGACCTTCCCGTTCCCTGGAAGGTCAAGGGATATTTTACAGATACAAGGAATGCCTTCAAGCCCAGGGCGGTTCTCCAGGTGCACGGTGCCCCGCTTCCAAGAGCGGGCGCATTTTGGTTGAGGCGGACCGCCGGGCGTGGTAGGCTGCGCACTGGTCGCGCGGGGAACGGACTGGCTGCGGCGCAGCCGAAGCCATGAAGAGTCCGACCATGTCGGATCGGATGCAGGAAACGGGACGGGGGCGGCTGGGTCTCCTCGCAGCTCTCCTGGCGGCGGGCCTGCTCCTGGCGGCCGTCCTCCCGGGCGGGTCGGCCGGAGCGGCCGGACCGGCGGAAGGGGACCCGGCACCCGACTTCACCCTCACCCTGTTCTCCGCCAAAATCTTCAAGCTGAGCGACCTCAAGGGCAAGGCGGTCCTCCTGAACTTCTTCGCCTCCTGGTGACCCCACTGCCAGCGGGAGGCTCCCGCTCTCATCTCCGCCTACCGGACCTACGCCGACCGCGGGGCGGAATTCGTCGGGGTGAACGTCTTCGACAAGGAGCCGGACGGCCTGCGCTTCGTCCGGGACCGCCAGATCCCCTACCCGACCGGCTTCGACGAGGGTAACCGGATCGCCGCCCGCTACGGGGTCGAGGGGACCCCGACCTCCGTCTTCATCACCCGGTCCGGCCGGGTGATGGCGATCCAGGCGGGGGCCATGGATGCTCCCACCCTTCGGGAGACCCTGGAGCGGCTCCTCAAGATGAAGTGAGCCGGGCCGCTCGCGGGACCCTCCTGGTGGTGGCTGCCGCCGTCTGCTGGGGAGCCTTCAGCACGGTGGCCAAGGTCCTCTTCCTGGAGGGGGCGGTCACTCCCCAGGCCCTCGCCGGGATCCGGGCCACGCTGGTGGTCAGCCTTCTCGTTCCCGCCCTCCTCGTCTGGAATCCCGCCCTCCTGAAGATCCGGTCCGCCGATCTCCCGCTCCTGGCCTTCCTGGGCGTCGCCGGGATTGCTCTGAACAACTTCTTCTACCTCACCACCATCAGCCTCACCGCTGTCGCAACCGCCGTCCTCCTGCAGTACATGAGCCCGATCCTCGTGGCCTGTTATGCGGTGGCCGTGGAGCGGCGGCCGCTCTCGGGCCGGCTCCTTCTCGCGCTCGCCGCCGCGGTCACCGGGTGCGTCTTCGTGGTCCGGGGCTACGACCTTGCCGCCCTCCGGCTGAGTGCCGTCGGACTCGTCACGGGTCTCACCGCCGCGTGCTTCTTCGCCCTCTACACCGTGGGGGGCCAGCGGGCGCTCCGGCGGGTGGATTCCTGGACCCTCGTGACCTATGCGTTCGGCTTCGCCGCCCTCTTCTGGTTCCTGCTGACTCCCCCGTGGGTTCTGTTGCGGGGGCACCCGCCGCGCGTGTGGGGACTCCTTCTCCTGTTCGCTGTCCCGGGCACCCTGGTCCCCTTCGGCCTCTTCGTCCGGGGCCTCACCCACGTGTCAGCGGTCACCGCCCAGATCGTGAGCACCCTGGAACCGGTCGTGGCGGCGGGAGCCGCCTTCCTGGTCCTGGGGGAGCGCCTGGAGGCGCTGCAGCTTCTGGGCGGCGGCCTGGTCCTCGTGGCGGTGCTCCTGGCCCAGGGCGTCGGGGGTGGCACGGCGCCTGCACCCGGCACTGGGGAGCGCTCGCTGTAGGAGACCGGTCTTTCGCCGCCACTTGGCTGCGGGCCGCCGATGCGGTATAAGGTCTCCAGTTCCGCGGATCCGCCCGGCCCGGGCGGGAGGTGGGCTGCGATGCTCGGCCTCGGCTTGCTCTATCGGCTGTACGAGAGGCGCCTCCTCTGGGAGGTGCGCGGCGGGGCCATGCCGCGGCACATCGGCCTCATCCTCGACGGCAACCGCCGCTACGCCCGGGAGCTGGGTCTGAGCAACCCCCTGGAGGGGCACCGCCGAGGGGCGGACCGCCTGGAGCGGGTCCTGGACTGGCTCGAGGAGCTGGAGATCCGGATCATCACCATCTACGTCCTCTCCACCGAGAATCTCTCCCGTCCCCCCGAGGAGCTCCAGGGCCTCCTGAGCCTGATCGAGACGAAGATGCGGGGGGTCGTCACGGACCGCAAGATCCATGGCAAGGGGGTGCGGGTGCGGGCGGTCGGCCAGCTCGGCCTCCTGCCGGCTTCGGTCCAGGAGGCCATCCGGGCCGCGGAGGAGGCCACCGCCGGCTACGGGAACTTCTTCCTGAACATCGCCGTCGGGTACGGCGGCCGGCAGGAGATCGCCGATGCCGTCCGGGCCCTCCTCCAGGAGCGGCTGCGTCAGGGGATGGCTCCGGACCGGGCCGTCGGAGAGATCACCCCGGAGGCGATCGGAAAGTACCTGTACACCTACGACCTGCCGGATCCCGACCTGATCATCCGGACGAGCGGGGAGTTCCGCCTCTCGGGCTTTCTGCTCTGGCAGTCGGCGTACAGCGAGTTCTACTTCTGCGACGCCTACTGGCCCGCCTTCCGGAAGATTGACCTGCTGCGGGCGGTGCGGGCCTATCAGCAGCGCAAGCGCCGCTTCGGCTCGTAGCCGTGGCCCGGGTCCCGAAGCGGCATGGCCACCGCTTCGGCACGTAGCCGTGGCCATCCGCGTCGTTCGCTAACCCCCCCCTTCCCATGGACAAGAAACAGGTGGTGGCCGTCCTGGAGGAGATCGCCGCCCTCCTGGAGCTGCAGGGGGAGAACCCGTTCAAGTCGCGGGCGTATCTCACCGCCGCCCGGGCCATCGAGGCGGCAGAGCAAGAGCTTCCCGAGCTGGTGGAGACGGGCGCCCTGCGGAACCTGAAGGGAATCGGGGACGCCCTGGCGGAGAAGATCACCGAGCTCACCCGGACCGGCCGGATGCGCTATCACGAGGAGCAGAAGGCCAAGTTCCCCCCCGGCTTCCTCGAGCTGCTCCGCATCCCCGGCCTCGGTCCCAAGAAGGTGAAGGCGGTGTACGAGCGGCTGGGCGTGAGCACCCTGGCGGACCTGGAAGCAGCCTGCCGGGCGGGGAAGGTGGCGGACCTGGAGGGGTTCGGGGCGAAGACGCAGGAAAATATCCTCAAGGGCATCGAGGCGCTGCGGACGCACGCCGGCCGCTTCCTGCTGAGCGACGCCCTCCCCGTTGCCCTGGACCTCCGGGCGGCCCTGGCCTCCCACGCCGCTGCGCGGCAGGTCGAGGTGGCCGGGAGCCTCCGGCGCCGCCGGGAGACCGTCAAGGATATAGACCTCATCGCCTCCGCCACCGACCCGGCCGCGCTCATCCGGGTTTTCACCACCCACCCGCTGGTGGCTGAGGTCCTCGCGCACGGCCCCACGAAGGCCAGCATCCGCCTGAAGACGGGCATCCAGGCCGACCTGCGCGTCGTCGGCGAGGCCGACTTCCCCTTCACCCTCCACCACCTCACCGGCAGCATGGAGCACAACGTCGCCATGCGCTCCCGAGCCAGCGCCCGGGGGCTGAAGCTCAGCGAGTACGGCCTCTTCGAGGGGGACACCCCGCTGCCCTGCCGGAACGAGGCGGCCATCTTCGAGCGGCTGGGCCTCGCCTATATTCCGCCCGAGCTGCGGGAGGACCTGGGGGAGATCGAAGCCGCGGAGCGGGGGGCCATCCCGGTGCTGTTGGAGGATGGGGACCTGCAGGGGACCTTCCATTGCCACACCACCTGGAGCGACGGCCTGAACAGCCTGGAGGAGATGGCCGCGGCGGCGCAGCAGATGGGCTACGCCTACCTCGGGATCGCCGATCACAGCGAGTCCGCCAGGTATGCCGGGGGCCTCACGCGGCAGCGGGTCGCGGAGCAGCGCGCGGTGATCGACCGCCTGAACGCGACGTTCCGGGGCTTCCGGCTGCTCCAGGGGATCGAGGCGGACATCCTGGCCGACGGCGGGCTCGACTACGACGAGGAGACCCTGGGCGGGTTCGACTACGTGGTGGCGTCGGTCCACTCCCGCTTCACGATGGATGCCCCCAGCATGACCGCGCGCCTCGTGAAGGCGCTGAACCACCCCAGGGCGACGATGCTCGGGCATGTGTCGGGGCGCCTGCTCCTGCAGCGGGAGCCGTACGCCTTCGACCTGGAGGCGGTCCTCCAGGCGGCCGCCCGGCACGGGGTGGTGGTGGAGATCAACGCCAACCCGCACCGCCTGGATCTGGACTGGCGCCACCTGCGCCGCGCCCGCGAGCTCGGGGTGCTCCTGGTCATCAACCCCGACGCCCACTCGACCGAGGGGCTGCGCGACATCGCCTATGGGGTCGGGGTCGCCCGGAAGGGCTGGTGCACGAAGGCCGACGTGCTGAACACGAGGCCCCTGGCCGAGGTCCTGGCATTCCTCGCCCGCCGGAGGGCGGGCTGAGGTGGCGGTGCGGGCGGGCTCCCTGCTGGTCCTGGTGGGGCTCACCGTCTGGGTCCTCTGGCGTGTCTTGTGGGCGGACCTGCCCGCCCTGCCGCTCCCGGCTCTCCTCGCAGAGCATCCCCTCGCCCGGGCCGCGGCCGCGGCGCTCATGGCCATGGTGGTGGCCGCCGGATGGGTGGGGGCCTTGCGGGCGGCCGTCAGGCGACGTGCGCGCTCCCTGGCGGACCGGGCGGCGGCGGCGGAGATCGGACTGGACCCGGAGCGGGTGCGGGCCGCGGCCGCCGGCCGGCAGGTGAGCTGCCCGGGCTGCGGGAAGCCGGTGCCGGTCCTGAAGGCGGACCGCTGCGCCTACTGCGGCACGGCCTTCACGCCCGAGGCGCGCCAGGCGATGGCGGCGGCGCGGGAGGCGATCCTCCGGGATCTGGCGGCGGGAGAAGGTGGGGGTGGAGGGCAGGACGGGTCTGTGCTATAGTCTTGCTGCCCCGGCCGGCACGATTCGATGTGGGGATGCGTCGCCTGGCCGTTGTAGCCCATGGGCAAGAAGGAGGTTTGCCATGATGATCCGTTCATCCATTCGAGCACTGGTGCTGCTCCTGGGGGTGGGGGTGCTGATGGCCGGCTGTGTGGCCAAGTCCACCTTCGAGGCCAAGGAGCAGGAGGCGGCCCAGACCATGAGCGCGCTGGAGGCGGCGCGCGCCGCCGGCCGCAGCCTCGCCGCGGAGTTGGAGGCGGCGAAGGAGGAGCGGACCGCCTTGCAGCGGGACCAGGAGGCGACCCGCGCGATGCTCCAGGCCTCGAACAGGCGCGTCGGGGAGTTGGAGCAGGGCGTCGCGAACCACGAGGCGGAGATCGGCCGCCTGCAGAAGGTGACCACGGAGAAAGAGCAGGAAATCGCCCGCCTGCGCAACACCTACGACAGCCTGGTGAAGGACTTGAAGAAGGAGATCGAAGCGGGCGAGATCAAGGTCACCCAGTTCCGCGACCTGCTGACGGTGAACCTGGTAGAGAAGATCCTCTTCGACTCGGGGCGGGCGGAGATCAAGCCCCGGGGGCTCGAGATCCTGCAGCGGGTCGGGGACATCCTGAAGGGGGTCGAAGATAAGGTGGTCCGGATCGAGGGGCATACCGACAACGTGCCCATCGGGGCCGCCCTGAGGAGCCGCTTCCCGACCAACTGGGAACTCTCCACCGCGCGGGCCACGGTGGTCGCCCGCTTCCTCCAGGACAAGGTGGGACTCGACCCGGGCCGCCTGTCGGCCACGGGCTACGGCGAGCACCAGCCGGTCGCCCCCAACGACAACGACGAAGGGCGGACCCAGAACCGGCGCATCGAGATCATCCTGGCCCCGCTCCCGCCCGCCACCGCGGGCGGCGGCTGAGCCGGCCCTCCGCTATCCTGGCCCGCCGCGCCCCCACCGCGGCGGGCGCTTTTCTCTCCTCATGGATCAGCCGGACGCCAACGAGCGGTTCCAGCGGCGCATCAAGGGGACCTTCACCGAGCTGCTGGGGATGCGCCTCTTGGAGCACCGCGAGGGGTACGTCCGGGGCGAGCTGCCGGTCCGGGACGGCCTCAAGCAGGCCTACGGGGTCCTGCACGGCGGCGCGCTTGCGACCTTCGCCGACTCCCTCGTCGGGACCGGGACCGGCCGGTTCCTGGCCCCCGGCCAGACCATGACCACCATCGAGTTCAAGGTGAACTTCATGGCGCCGGTGCGGGACGGCACCGTGCGGGGGGAGGCCAGGGCGCTGCACCGGGGCCGGCGGACCATGGTCTGGGAGGTCCGGCTCACCGACGGCGAGGACCGCCTGGTCGCGCTGATGACCAC
>DASYVA010000207.1 GCA_036000645.1 Candidatus Methylomirabilis sp. | reverse complement strand
GCGTGTCCAGGCCCTCCCCAGGTCCGCCGCCTGCACCTTGCTGGCGCGCGATCGGAGCGGGTACGTTTTGAGCCGGGTCAGGTCGATCCGGGGCCACTGCTCGGCCATCTCCCCTCCAGGGTGGACGGACTATAGCACGCGACCGGGCGCCGACCAACCCGCCCGGGGACCGGCGCCCACCAGGCGTCCCGCGCTCCCCCGCTAGCCGGTCGCGCCCGCCCTTGCACTCCCGTCCGCCAACAGGACCGGGAACGGCTTGCTCGCCTCGCCCATGTAGAGCGTCCGGTGCGGGAAAGGGATCTCGATCCCCTCGGCGTCGAAGGCTTGCTTGATCCGGCGGCGGTACTCGCGCCCGACGGTCCACTGCTGGATCGGCTGGGTCTTCAGCCGGACCTTGATGGTCACCTCCGACTCCCGGAAGTCATCCACCCCGAACACCTCGAGCGGCTCCAGGATCAGCGGCCCGTAGGCCGGGTCCTTCTGGAGCTCCTCGGCCACCCCCTTCAGGACCGCGACGACCCGGTCGGTGTCCTCCTTGTAGGCCACCCCGACATCGATCACGTAGGCCGACCATCCCATCGTCATGTTGGAAAGGGTATCGACGGTGCCGTTCGGGAAGACATGGACGACCCCGGCGAGGTCCCGCAGGACGATCGTGCGGAACGTGAGCGCCTCGACGAGGCCCCCCGTGCCGTTCACGATCGCCACATCGCCGACCCGCACCTGGTTCTCCAGCACGAGGAAGAACCCGCTGATGAGGTCCCGGACCAGGTTCTGCGCGCCGAAGCCGACCGCCAGGCCCACGATCCCGGCGCCGGCGAGGATCGGGGTGACGTCCAGCCCGAGCTGGGCCAGGACGACGACGCCGACGACGGCCCAGATCACCACCGTTGCGAGCGTCCGCAGCAGGCTCACAAGGGTCGTCACCCGCTTCCGGGCGGCCTCGGAGTCGGTCTCGGTCACCTCTCCCGTCCTGATCAGCAGCGCCTCGAGGCGCTGCAGGCCGGCGCGGAGGAAGCGGACGCCGAGCGAGCCCGCCAGGAGGATCAGACCGATCCGGAGCGCCGACTGGGCGCCTGCCGTGGCTGCGCTGAGCAAGAGCGGCATGAGGTCCTGCATGGAGATCTCTGCCATGGCTTCCCCCTTCCTTCCCGATGAGGGTGTCCCCCGCGGGTGCCGGAGGGGCTGGCCGAGCCAGGCGCCCGGCGGGGGAATGTGCCGGCGGGCGGCCCCGGGGCGGGCTCCTACTGCGGGGCCGGGAGGAGCTGGCCCGAGACGCCCAGGAGGCGCTCGAAGAAGGCGGTGAGCCCCCGCCCCAGCGTCGTGAGGGTCTCGCCGCGGATCTGCGGATCGTCCACCGGCCCCGTCGCGGTCAGGTAGACCGTGACGAAGCGGCCCTCGCGGCCGGTGAGGATGTAGCCCGCGACCGGGATCCGGCTGAGCACCGTGTCCAGCCGCTGGAGGGGCTGGACCGCCAGCGTGAGGTCGAGGGTCTCGCCCGCCAGATCGATCCCGCCCACCGCCGCCACCCGCATCGTGCTGCTCTCCAGGCGCAAATCCTGCGTCCGGGCCACCCCCCGTTCCACGGCGAAGGTGCCGGCGATCTGGGCGTAGGGCCAGGCCCGGTCCGCCCGGTCCGAGCCCGGGGCCATGTCGAAGAGCTCAGCCAGGTTCAGGAACCCCAGGACCTTCGCCAGCGTCCGGAACCGGCGGACCTGGCCGCCCAGGATCTGGAGGTTGAGGCGCCCGCCCAGGCTCCGCCAGAGCGCAGCGGCGTCCCCCCCCTCGGCGCTGAGCGCCCCGTCGGCGTTCAGCCTCCCCGCAACTCGCCCCCGGTCCGTCCCCGCGACACGCAGGACGCGGTCTGCCTCGGCAGCGGTCAGGGCGAAGGTGAGCTCGACGCCCCACCGGCCGTCCAGCCGCCGGACCCGCGCGTCGGCCGTCAGGCGCCCCTCCCCCAGCCGCCCCCGCAGCCGAGAGAGGATGGCGCCATCGGCGAATCGGACCTCGCCAGAGATCTCCTGGAACGGCTCGACATACCGCAGGAGCAGGAGCCGCGCATCCCGGATCTCCACCCCCCCCTCGACCGCCGGCGCCCCCCAGGGCCCCGCGACCCGGAGGGCCACCTCCCCGTTCCCCGTCAGGCGTTCCACGGCGGGGAAGAGCGGCGTGAGGATGACGAGGGGGACCTCCCCATCCAGGCGCAGCTCCCACCGCCTCCCGGGGGCGAGCCGCCCGGCGGCGGTCAGAACCCCCCCGTCCCGCCTGAGGCGAAAGGCGGTGAGCTCCAGGGCCCCGTCCGCGTAGTCCAGCCGCATGGGCGGGAGGGCGTCCCAGGTCTCTCCTTGCACCGTCACCCGGAGAGCACTCAGGTCCAGGCTCCCGATGCGGGGCGCGCCCTCCTCCGCCAGGCCTTCGAGGGTCAGATTCCCGGTGGCGGCAGCCGTCGTGGCGCCGAGGGCGTCGGGATCCAGGCGGCGCAGGAGGGGGGTGAGGTCCGTGTCGGCGAAGCGGGCCTGGACCCGATACGGCCGACCCGGATCCGACTCCACCGCCGCCACCAGCCGGACCTGGGGATTGGCGAACGCCGCGTCGAGGTGCCACGTCCCGTCGGCGAGACGCAGGTCCGCCGTCGCGCTCCCCAACGGGAGCCCGCCGATGGCGAGCCCCTGGAGGAGGACCTCCGCGCGGACGCCGGGGTGCTCGAGGTGCCCCTCCCCCCGCGCGGTCAGCGCCCCCGTCCCCTCCACCGGGACCCCGACGAAGGCGGAGAAGCGCGCGAGGGCGACCGGAGTCGCGGTGAGAGCGAACGCATAGCGCCCATCGTAGGCGAGGCTCCCCTCTCCCACCACCTCCTCGCTCCCCCGCCACACCCGGACCTGCGACACCCGGAGCCGCCGGGGCTCCAGGGCGAAGGTGAACTCGGCCCCGTCCCACCGCTCCCGGATGAGGAAGGGACGGGTGATCCGGACCTGTCCTGTTCCCCGGAGCCCTGTCACCGGACCCGTGAGGTGGGCTTCGGTGGTGAGCGCCCCCCGGAGCGGGAGGGGGCGCGGCGTCAGCAGCCCGAGGAGATCCTCGAGGCGCCCCCGTCGGATCCGGCCGGTCAGGTCGACGCTGAGATCCCACCCCTCCCCCTCCGCCCGCTCCACCACGGCCATCCGCCCCCCGAACTCCCCCTCCGTCTCCCCCCGGACGGCGCGGAGGCGGACGCTGCGTAGCGTGGCTCCCTCCCCCTCGACTGTCGCGACGATCCGGTCGAGCGGGGCCCCGTACAGGAGCGGGCGGTCCCAGACGAGGGTGGCCGAGACCTGCGGCGCCGCAACGGGCCCGGTCACGCGCCCGCTGACGACCGCCCTCCCGCCGGAGCGGGGCAGGCCGAAGAGCAGGGCGATCTCCCCCACATCCCCCAGGCGGCCCTCCACCGTGAGGTCGTAGCGTCCCCCCTCGGTCCGCCCACCGACGGTCAGGCTCGTCTGGGGGAGGGTGAGGGCGAACCGCTCCACCACCACCTCCCTGCCCTCCAGGCGCAGCGCGGCGGCTGCGGCTCCCCTCGCTCCCGGCCGGGCGGTGGGCGCGAGCTCGGCGACCGTGATGTCGAAGCGTCCCGTGCTCCCGCCGCGCCGGACAGTGAACGCGGCTTCCCCGCTGACGGCACCCGTGGCCGGGACCCGCCACCCAAAGCCCGCGAGGACCCCCGGCATGGCGAGGGCATCGGCGGTCACCCGGATGGCGGTCCCGCCGCCGGCCTCCGCGGGAAACCGAAGCGTGCCGCGGGCCCGACCCTCCATGGCCGCGAGGGTCACCTCCTCGAGGCGGACGCCATCCTCCCCGGCCCGCAGGCTGCCCCGGCCGCTCGCGACGGCGAACCCGAACAGGTGGCCGTCAGAGAGCTCGACCATTCCCTCCAGGGCCGGGCTCGCCACCGGCCCCGACACCCCCCCCTGGAAGGAGAGCGCTCCGTCCCACCGGCCCTGCCACCCGAGGAGAGCGGCGAGCGCCTCCAGGCGGCCCGTCCCCTCCCCCCGGAGCTGCAGGGTAGGCCTGGATCCGAAACGGGTCATCGCTCCCCGGAGCTCCATGCGCCCACCGAGGAGGCGGGCGCCCACTTCCTCCACCGTCACGGTCTCCCCCTGGGTCTGCATCCGGCCCGCGATCTCCTCCAGGACGAGCTGGCGGTTCCGCCAGGCCGCCTCGAGGCGCGGCAGGCGCAGGGCGAGACGGGAGCGCCCGACCCCCTCCACCGTCAGGTCGAAGTCGAGGCCACTCGCCCGGACCGAGCGGTCGGGCCCCTCCAGGGTGACGGCTGCCCGGCGGACCTGGAGGAGGCGCAGGCGCACCGGCCCGAGGTCAGGGCGGGAGAGGGCCGCCACGTTGGAGACCTCCGCGTCTCCGATGTGGCCCACCACCTCCACCCCGTCCGCGGTCACCGTCTGGAAGAGGACTACCCCTCGGAGGAGGGCCCAGAGGTCCGCGTAGAGGCGCAGGCGCGCGATGGCCACGACCCTCCCTCCCTGGAAGGTCGGACCGCGGGCGACCTGCACCTCCTCCAGCTCGAGGAAGGTGAAGGTGGGGCTCAGGCGGAAGCTCCCCACCGTGATGGCCCGCCCGAGGCGGGCGGCCGCCGCCTCCACGCCCTGCCGCAGGCGCTCCTGGACGGGAGGCAGCTGCAGGGCCAAGGCGGCAGCCAGCCACACGAGCGCGGCCACGGTGATCGTGATGAGGGCCGTGAGGGCAAGCCGATACGCCCAGCGGCTGAGGGCGGAGCCCACCGGGGAGCTCACGCCGGGAGGACGCGGGCGCGGCGGAAGCCCGCGGTCTCCTGCGGGCTCCGGGCGTCCCCCGCGTCCACCCGACGCGCCGGGCGGGCGGAGGAGAGGTCGGACAGGGATGCGGCCATCCACTCCATCATGTGCGCGATGTTTCCCGACGGGATCCCGGCCCGGTGGAGGCGGTCAGCGGCCCTCCGGCGCAGGCTCACTGGGCCGGCGGGGGGGTGTTGTCTGCCCCCCCGGAGTCGATGGTGGAGCGGATGAGGGAGCGCAACAGCGCACTCCGCTCCGCCCCCCGGAGGAGCCGGCTCAAATCCTCGTAGACCGTCGGGTCCTCCAGGAGGGCCCCGAGCGTCCCCTCGCCCCGCTCCAGACGGCCCGTGACGGCGCGCAGGCTGGCCGTCGCCGCCTTCAGGTCGGTCAGGAGGGCCTTTCCCTGGGGGTCCGTCAGGAGGGTCCCGAGCACCCCCTCGCCCCGCTCCAGCGCCGAGGCCACCCGGTCCAGACGGCCCGCCAGGCCCTGGAACGAGGTGGCGGCCTCCTCCAGATGCTTCAGGACGGACCGCCCCTCGGTCCCATAGATGAGGGCGTGCAGGGTGCCGTCGCCCCGCTGGACCGCATCTAGGATCTGGTCCAGCTTTCGCAGGTCTGCCTCGAGCGTCTTGAGGAGGGTGGAGTCCCCGCGGGTCAGCGCCCCCACGAGCCCTTCCCCCGCCTCGAGGCGGGCGGTGAGCGCCTTCAAATTCGTCGCGGCCTGGCCGAGGTCGGCCAGGAGCTGCGCCCCTTCTTTCCCGTAGATGAGGCTGTGCAGGAGGCCGGGCCCCTTCTCCACCGCTCCCAGCGTCCGCTGGATGGAGCGCAGGGTCGCCGTCATGTCCTCCTGGGTGTCCCCCCCCTCGAAGCCCACCAGGACCCGGTTCAGGGTCTCCGCCGTCTTCGTCACCTGGTCCAGGAGGAGCGCCCCCTTGTCGACGAAGTGGGTGTAGTCCCGGGGGTCCACGCTCCGCACCTCCTCCTCGGGCTCCAGGACCCGCGCCCCCGCGCTTCCCACGGTGATCTCGAGGATCTTGTCCCCCACGAGGCCGATGGTGCCAATCGTGGCCACCGAGTCGGCGCGGATCCGATCCTGGAAGTGCTGGTCCACGGCCATCTCCACCCGCAGCCGCGGGTCACGGGGGTCCCCGCTAAAGGCGATCTGCGTGACGGTCCCCACCGCGACCCCCGCGAGCCGGACCGGCGCCCCGGTGATCAGCCCCTGGACATCGTTGAACGAGGTCCGGAGCGCATACCGCCGCTCGAAGACGCGGCTCTGGCTGCCAATCACGAGAACGAAGGCCATGAAGAGGATGAGCACCCCCCCCACGAAGAGGCCGACCCGGAGCCGCAGCCCGAGGTCCTGATGGTTCGCCATCGCGTCCCCCCTCTCTCGACCCAGCGCGTCAGCTGGCCTCCAGGTGGCCCGAGATGAACTCCCGCACCAGCTTCAGGTCCGAGTGCTCGATCTCCGCGACCGTTCCGGCCACCGCAATTCGCCCCTGGTGGAGCATGGCGATGCGGTCCGAAACCTTGAAGGCGCTCTGCATGTCGTGGGTGACCACAACGGAAGTCACCCCCAGCTTCTCCTTGAGGTTGGTGATGAGCTCGGTGATCTTCTCGATGTTGCTGGGGTCCAGGCCGGTGGTGGGCTCGTCGTATAGGATGATGCGGGGCTGGAGCGCGATGGCCCGCGCCAGCCCGACCCGCTTCTTCATCCCCCCCGACAGCTCGGCCGGCTCCTTCTCCTCCACGCCGGGGAGGCCCACCAGCTCCAGGACCTCCCGGACCCGGTCCCGGATCTCCCCCTCCCCCATCCGGGTGTGCTCCCGGAGCGGAAAGGCGATGTTCTCGGCCACCGTCAGGGAGTCGAAGAGGGCCGAGCCCTGAAACAGCATCCCCACCTTCCGGCGGATCGGGAGGAGCTTCGCCTCGGGGAGGGGGGTGATCTCCTCCCCGTCAATCCAGATCTGGCCGGCGTCGGGCTTGATCAGCCCGATGATGAGGCGGAGCAGGACGCTTTTGCCGGTCCCGCTCCCCCCGATGATGGTGATGGTCTCCCCGGGAGCCACCTCCAGATCCACGCCCTGGAGGACCGCCTGGCTATCGAAGGTCTTCCGAACCCCGGCGAGCCGGATGGCGGGAGTGCGCATCCCTACCAGCCCTCCAGCCACCAGAAGAACTTCGTGAGGAAGAAATCGGAGATGAGGACCAGGATGGCGGAGGTGACCACGGTGGCCGTGGTGGCCCGCCCCAGCCCCTCCGTCCCCCCTGTCGTTTCCAGCCCCTCGTAGCAGCCCACGATCCCGATGATGAAGCCGAAGAAGACGGTCTTCCCGAGGCCCGAGAGGAGGTCGGCCAGCTTCAGATTTTGGAGGACCGTATTCAGGTAGAAGTGGTAGTCCACGTTGAATTCCCACTGGGAGATGACCATCCCCCCCAGGATCCCCAGGCCGTCGGCCACCACGGTCAGGAGGGGGAGCACGATCATGGCCGTCAGGACCCGGGGGACCACCAGCTTCTTGACCGGGTTGGCCCCGAGCGCCCGCATGGCATCGATCTGCTCCGTCACCTTCATGGAGCCCAGCTCGGCAGTAATCCCGGAGGCGACCCGCCCTCCCACCAGCAGGGCCGTGAGGACCGGCCCCAGCTCCCGCACCATGGAGAGCGAGACCACGATCCCGACGTAGGCCTTCGCCCCGAAGCGGGCCAGCCCGTAGCTGGTCTGGAGCGCGAGCACCAACCCCGTGAAGATGGCGGCGATGGCGGCGATGGCGGCGGAGCGGACCCCGATGTAGTCCATCTGCTGGAGGAGGGAGCGCAGCGGGTAAGGAGGGAAGAGGCTCTGGTAGAAGGCCTGGCCCGCCAGGACCGAGATCCCGCCCATGTAGCCCACCAGGCGGGTCGCCCGATCACCCAACGCCACCACCACAGAGCGCGTGCTCGCCGCAGTCGTCATGGTGCTCCCTGCAAGAACTGCCATCCCCGGAGGAGGTCCCCGAAGGCGGTCGCTCCCCCTGACGCCGCCTCCGGACGGGCGACCCCCAACAGGTCGTAGAGACACTTGCCCCGTCGGATGACGACCGACTGCACCAGGACGGGGGCCCCGTTGAGCGTGGCGCTGAGCAGGGTCTGGAGGCCCGCGGTTCCGTCCACGTTGACCGGCTCCTGGCGGAGCAGCTCCCGCTGCCGCAAGCCGAAGAAGAGGTGCCGGGTGAGGACGGCCGCCTCCCCCCCCTCGGCAGGGGGACACGAGGCAGCGACGGCCAGCGTGGCCCCCCCTCCCGGCGGTCGGAGAGCCAGGTCCGCCCCCTCCACCTGGACCCGCTCCCAGCCCTGCGGGAGGGCGACCCGGAACCCCTTGGCCTCATCCAGGTAGACGCCGTTCAGGAAGCGCCCGCCGCCGCAGCCCGTCAGGAGCAGGGCGGCGAGGAGCGCGCGCCTAGACCGGCGCATGGTCCTCCTCGGTCGGCCAATCCCGGGCCGTCTCCTCCTGCGCCGCCACGCGGTCCTCGAGCCGGCGGACCTGGCCCGCGAGGCGCGCCACCTCTGCCTCCCGCTGCCGGAGCCGGGCCCACGCCCGGATCGCCTGGGGGAGGCTCACGAGCGCCGAGGCGCACGCCCCCACCCCCGCGGCCAAGAGGATGACGACGACCAGGCTGCTATCGAGGTCCCAAACCAGGAACCGGACCTTCACAGTGACGGCGTTCTGCACAGCGAAGGTGGCTACGAGGAGGGCGAGGATCAGGGCCAGGAACAGGTACACGTGCACCATGGGGCTGTCTCCAGGCGTGCCTCTGGGCGGTGGGGCCTGCCAACTCCGCGAATTCGTTGGGAAACGCGAGGCAAGTCTACTGGATTTGTGGGAGGGGGTCAAGGCAAGGCCCCGGGGAAACCCGTGCTATACTCCCCTCCATCCCGGGAACTGGTGTTCGCCTCATGCCTCAGGAGTGCGGCCGCCCACCGCCAGCGGCGCCCGCACGGATGAACCCCGTGGGCCGACTGCTCGAGGTCTGCAATCTCCGGACGCACTTCGCCACCTCAGAAGGCGTGGTCCGCGCCGTCGACGGCGTCTCCTACGACATCCGCGAGGGCGAGACCGTGGCCCTGGTGGGGGAGAGCGGGTGCGGGAAGTCCGTCAGCGCCCTCTCCATCATGCGGCTGATCCCGAACCCTCCCGGGCGCATCGTGGGGGGGCGGATCCTTTTCGAGGATCGGGACCTCCTGACGCTGGACGCGGAACAGATGCGCCGGGTTCGGGGGAAAGAGATCGCCATGGTGTTCCAGGAGCCGATGACCTCCCTGAACCCCGTGCTCACCATCGGCCGCCAGCTCACGGAGACTTTGGAGATCCACCTGAATATGAGGAAGACCGATGCCGAGCGCCGGGCCGCCGAACTCCTGGGGCTGGTCGGCATCCCCGACGCCGAGCGGCGCCTCTCCCAGTATCCCCATCAGTTCAGCGGCGGGATGCGCCAGCGCATGATGATCGCCATGGCCCTCTCCTGTGGCCCGAAGCTCATCCTGGCCGACGAGCCGACCACAGCGCTCGACGTAACGATCCAGGCCCAGATCCTGGAGCTCCTGAAGGACCTGACCAAGCGCCTTGGCGTGGCCATGCTCATCATTACACATAACCTGGGGGTCGTGGCCCGCTACGCCGATCGTGTGAACGTGATGTACGCCGGCAAGGTCATCGAACGGGGGACGGCGCGGCAGATCTACCACGACCCCCGGCACCCCTACACCCTGGGCCTCCTGCGCTCCGTGCCCCGGCTGGATTTGCCGCGGAAGGCCAAGCTGGACCCCATCGAGGGGCAACCGCCTGATCTCGTGCGCCTGCCCCCAGGCTGCAGCTTCGCCCCCCGCTGCAAGTTCGCGATCCCCCGGTGCGCCCACGACGTTCCGCCCCTGATGCCGGTGACCGGGGACCACCTGTCGGCCTGCTGGGTGGCGGAGAACCTGGCCAGCCCCGCGACGAGTCCCGTGCCATGACCGAGGCGCCCGTGTCCCCCGACCCCCGCGCACAAGCCCCTGGGCCATCGGAAGGGTCCATCCCCGGGGCCGGGGGGTCGCGGAACCGGATCATCCTCGAGGTTCGGAACCTGAAGAAGTACTTCCCGGTCACGTCGGGCGTCCTCACGCAGCGGATCGTGGGGGTAATCAAGGCGGTGGACGACGTCAGCTTCTCCGTCCGCGAAGGGGAAACGCTAGGCCTGGTCGGGGAGTCGGGCTGCGGCAAGACCACCACCGTCCGGTGCATCCTCCAGCTCGAGCGGCCCTCAGGCGGCGAGGTGCTCTTCGAGGGGAAGGACTTGGCCCGGGTGGACGAGGCCGAGCTGCGGGCGCTCCGCCGAAGGATCCAGGTCATTTTCCAGGATCCCTATGGCTCCCTGAACCCCCGGATGACCGTGGGCCAGATCGTCGGGGAGCCCCTGACCGTCCACGGCCTGGTGGCCAGCCGGGGCGCGGGCTTCGCGCGGGCGGCGGAGCTCCTCTCGGTGGTCGGCCTGAGCGGGAATCTGGCGGACCGCTACCCCCATGAACTTTCCGGGGGCCAGCGACAGCGGGTCGGCATCGCCCGCGCCCTCGCGCTCGAGCCCCGCCTCATCGTCTGTGACGAGCCGGTCTCGGCCCTCGACGTCTCGATCCAGGCCCAGATCATCAACCTGCTGCAAGGCCTGCAGGAGGAATTCGGCCTCACGTACCTGTTCGTGGCCCACGACCTCAGCGTGGTGCGGCACATCAGTGACCGGGTGGTGGTGATGTACCTGGGCAAGGTCATGGAAATCGCCGACCGGCAGGCCCTCTACGAGGATCCGCTCCACCCGTACACCAAGGCCCTCCTGGCCGCGGTCCCGATCCCGGACCCCACGCTGGAGGCCACCCGGGAGCACACGGTTCTGAGGGGCGAGCCGCCCAGCCCGGCGGACCCGCCCGCCGGCTGCGTCTTCCACCCGCGCTGCCCCCTCGCCATCGCGGAGTGCGCCCAGGGAATTCCCCCGCTGCGGGAGGTCCGGCCGGGCCACTGGGCCGCCTGTATTCGGGCCTAAGGCCGCCCGGGATCGGGCCGGCGCCCTTGACAGCTGGCCCGGCGGGACGATACGGTGGCCGGGCCTGGTTCCACTCGTCGTGTCCTGCCTGGTCCCCCCCACCGTGCGCCGGGCCGCGGACGGGGACCCCCGATGAGACCAATCGCACCGCAGAGGGAAGGAGGCATCGCCATGAAAGTGTGTCAGCGGTGGAAGCGCGGGGCCAGCCGATGGCAGCCCGTCGTCGGGATCCTGCTGGGGCTCCTCCTCGTGGGCACGGCCCCGGATGCATGGACGCAGGAGCCGCGGGCCGGAGGGACCCTGACCTTCGCCGTTGCCGAGACCCCGCCCTCGTTCGATGGCCACCGGGAGACCACGTTCGCCATGCTGCACCCGACCGCGCCGCACTACAGCACCCTCCTCCGATTCGATCCGGACGAGTACCCGAAGATCGAGGGGGACGTGGCGGAGAGCTGGACGGTCTCCAAGGACGGCCTGACCTACACCTTCAAGATCCGGAGGGGGATCCGGTTCCACGACGGGAGCACCCTGACGGCCCGGGACGTGAAGGTCACCTACGACAAGATCATCTTCCCGCCCGAGGGGGTCGCCAGCGCGCGGAAGGCCTCCTATGCCATGGTTGCGGAGGTGGCGGCCCCGGATGCGGTGACCGTCGTCTTCCGGCTCAAGTGGACCTCCGCCTCCTTCCTGGCCAGCCTCGCCTCCCCCTGGAACTTCATCTACAAGGCGGACCTGCTGGCCAAGGACCCCAAGTGGTACGAGAAGAACATCATGGGAACGGGTCCCTTCAAGTTCGTGGAGTACGTCCCGGGCTCCCACTGGGTGGCCACGCGCAACCCGGACTACTTCGTCAAGGGGCGCCCCTACCTGGACGGCTACCGGGCCGTCTTCATCCGGGACACGGCGGCGCGCGTGGCGGCGGTCCGTGGCGGGCAGGCCCTCATCGAGTTCCGGGGGTTCAACCCGGCCGCCCGGGAGGATCTGGCCCGGGCCCTGGGGGACAAGCTCGCGGTCCAGGAGAGCCCCTGGGTCTGCAACATGACCGTGGCCATCAACAACGAGAAGAGGCCCTTCGATGACGTCCGGGTCCGCCGAGCGCTCTCGCTCGCGATCGACCGGTGGGAGGGCTCGAAGGCCCTCTCCCGGATCTCCATCATGAAGCCGGTGGGGGGCCTCCTGCGGCCCGGCTCGCCGTTCGCCGCCTCGGACGAGGAGCTGGCCAAGCTGGCCGGCTTCGGGCACAACATCGAGGCGGCCCGGGCGGAGGCCCGCCGTCTCCTCAAGGAAGCCGGGGTCCCCGAGGGGTTCGCCTTTACCTTGAAGAACCGGAACATCAAGGAGCCTTACGAGGCGGTCGGGGTCTTCGTCATTGACCAGTGGCGGCGGGTCGGCCTGAACGTGACCCACCTCCCGCAGGAGGGAGGCCCCTACTTCGCCGACTTCCGCGCCGGGAACTACGAGACGGGCATTGACTTCGCCTGCGACTTCATGGACGAGCCAGACCTGCAGCTCTACAAGTTCGTCAGCCGGGAGAAGAGCCCGATCAATTACGCGCGGTACACCGACCCGGTCCTGAACGACCTGTACGAGAAGCAGAGCCGCGCCACCGACCCGAAGGAGCGGCTCAAGCTCCTCCGGCAGTTCGAGCAGCGGGTCCTGGACGAGAAGGTCTACCAGTTCCACGTCCTCTGGTGGCAGCGGATCATCCCCCACTGGAAGAAGGTGCAGGGGTGGAAGATCACCCCGAGCCACTACCTGAACCAGGACCTGCGGGACGTCTGGCTGGCTGCGGAGTAGGCCGGGGCGCCTCACGAGTGCCCGGGGCCCGAGAGGAATCCGCCGGCGGGGCCGGGGAGCGCGGGGAGACCCCCTGCCGGCCGCGAAGCGACGATGCGTCGGTACATC
>DASYVA010000206.1 GCA_036000645.1 Candidatus Methylomirabilis sp. | reverse complement strand
TTGCGTACCAGCTTGTCAACCAAGTCGATGGAAATCTTCTCGGTGTTTTTAGTGTCGATCAAAATGGACACCGGCTCGGGCACGCCGATCGCGTACGCCAGCTGGATCTCGCACTTGTCGGCGAGGCCTGCCGCCACGATGTTCTTCGCGATGTACCGAGCCATGTACGACGCTGAGCGGTCTACCTTGCTGGGGTCCTTGCCCGAGAACGCGCCGCCACCGTGGCTGCCGACGCCGCCGTAGGTGTCCACGATGATCTTGCGCCCCGTGAGCCCGGTGTCTCCCATGGGCCCGCCGGTGACGAACCGCCCCGTGGGGTTGATGTGATAGACGACCCGCTCCTCGTCCAGCAGCTCGGGCGGGATCACGGGAAGAACGACCCGTTCGATGATGTCCTCCCGGATCTGCTTCAACGTCACATCCGGGCTGTGCTGCGCGGACACGACGACCGTGGTCACCTGGCTCGGCTTGCCGTCCACGTACTCGACCGTAACCTGGGATTTGCCGTCCGGCCGGAGGTACTCCAAGATGTTCTTCTTCCGAACCTCGGCCAGCCGGCGGACCAGCTTGTGGGCCAGCATGATGGGCATGGGCATCAGCTCGGGGGTCTCCCGGGTGGCGTAGCCGAACATCAGTCCCTGGTCTCCGGCCCCGTGGATGTCCACCCCGAGCGCGATGTCGGGCGACTGCTCGTGAATGGAGGTGAGGACGGCACAAGTCTCGTAGTCGAATCCGTACTTGGCTCGGGTGTAGCCCACGTCCCGGATGACCTCCCGGACGATCGTCGGGATGTCCACGTAGCACTTCGTGGTGATCTCGCCGGCCAGGAAGGCGAGCCCGGTCGTCACCAGCGTTTCGCAGGCCACCCGCCCATAGGGATCCTGGGCGAAGATGGCGTCCAGAACGGCGTCAGAAATTTGATCCGCAATTTTGTCCGGGTGCCCCTCGGTCACCGACTCCGAGGTAAAAAGGTAGCGCTTGGAAGCCATCGGCCGGATCCTCCTCCCGCCTGCCGGGTCTGTTCCCTGTCCTGCCCCCGCAGTGCCGCGCGAACTCTAGCACACGGTCCCGGGCAGTCAAGCAAAAGATGCCCGCCCCGCCCCGTCCTCACGCGGAGGCGCCGAAGAGCTCCGGAAGCCGCCCCGCCATCTCCCGCCGGAGGAGCCCCTCCACCTCTCGCGCGGTGGTGCAGGATCCGAGCTGGTGGACCACCTGGACCGCCTCCCTCATGGAGAGGGTCCGAATGATCCGCTTGATGAGCGGGATGGCCGCCGGGGTCATCGAGAGCTCGTCGATGCCCAGCGCCACCAGGACCGCGGTATAGAGAGGATCCCCCGCCACCTCCCCGCACATGGCCACCCAGATGCCGGCGGTGTGGGCCGCCGCGATGGTGTTCCGGACCAGGCGGAGGATCGCCGGGTGGAGCGGCTCGTAGAGCGACGCCACCTGCTCGTTGTCCCGCTCGATGGCGAGCGTGTACTGGATGAGGTCGTTGGTCCCGAGACTCAGGAAGTCCGCCTCCTGGGCGAGCAGGTCGGCGATCACGGCGGCCGCGGGCGTCTCGATCATCACCCCCACCTCCAGGTGCGGGTTGAAGGGGAGGCCGGCCGCCTCGAGCTCCCGCTGCACTGCCTCCAGGTGCCCCCGCGCCTCGCGCAGCTCCGCCACTCCCGAGATCAGGGGGAACATCACCTTGAGGTTCCCGTGGACGCTGGCCCGCAGGATCGCCCGGAGCTGGGTCCGGAAGAGCTCCGGCCGCCGGAGCCACAGCCGGATCGGCCGGAGCCTCCCCGCCCCCCGGAGGTCGGATTCCCCGGCGGCCGCCGGAGCCACCGCCCCTCCCAGGTCGAGCGTCCGGATGACGACCGGGTTCGGGGCCATCGCCTCGGCCACCGTCCGGTAGGCGGCGACGTGCTCCTCCTCCGTCGGCGGGGTCGTCCGGTTCACGTACAAGAACTCGGTCCGGTACAGCCCCACCCCCTCGGCGCCGTGCCGCCGGGCGGCGGCCACCTCCCCCGGAAACTCGATGTTGGCCGTCACCGCCACCCGGTAGCCGTCGGCCGTCTCCGCCGGGAGCGCCCCCAGGACGTGGAGCTGGCGCGTGAACTGCTCGTAGGCCTCCTTGCGGGATTGGTAGTCGGCCACGACCGCCCGGTCGGGATTCACGAGGACGCTCCCCGTGAGCCCGTCGAGGATCAGCTGATCGCGCTCCTGCACCTGGCCAAGGATCCCCGGCAGGCCGACCACGGCTGGAAGCTCCAGCGACCGGGCCAGGATGGCGGTGTGGGAGGTCCGGCCGCCCACCTGGGTGACGAACCCCTGGACGCGCTGCCGGTCGAGCTGGGCCGCCTCGGAGGGGGCCAGGCTGTGGGTGACCAGGACGGTGCCGGGGGAGAGGGCGTCGAGGCGGGGCAGCTCCGCGCCGAGGAGGGTGCGGAGGAGGCGCTCCGCCACGTCGTCCACGTCGGTCCGCCGCCCCTGGAGGACTTCGTCTTCCAGGCGGGCGAGCGCGTCGGCGTAGCGGCGCGCCACATCCTCGAGCGCCGCCTCGGCGTTTACGCGCACCGCCGTGATTCGCTCCTGGACCTCCGCGGGGAACTGGTCATCGGCCAGCAGGGCCAGGTGGGAATCGAAGATGGAGGCGGCGCGGGGGCCGAGCGCCTCCGCGGCCCGGGTGCGGATCCCCTCCACCTGCAGGCGCACCCGGACGACCGCCTCCTGGAAGCGGCCCTGCTCCAGCGGGACCTCGGCCTCCGCGACGGTCCGGCGGCTGACCTGGACCTCCCGCCGCCCGAGGAGGACCGCCTCCCCGATGGCGATGCCGGGAGAGACGCCGATGCCCGTCAGCTGCACCCCGGCCACGCTCACTCCCGCGTGCCGTCGAAACGATGCAGAACTTCCGTCCAACGCCCCTGCGCCTCGAGGATCAGCCGGATCACCTCGCGC
>DASYVA010000205.1 GCA_036000645.1 Candidatus Methylomirabilis sp. | reverse complement strand
GGTGCGGGTGACGACGTCGCCATCCCGAAGCAGGGTGAGGGGAGTTGGGACCCCGACGGCAGTCTCCGTGAGAAGCCGGTGCAGAGTGTCCACGTCGGGGACCGGGCTGTTCCCGAACCGGAGGATGCAGTTCCGGGGCAGCAGGTCCGCCTGGGCGGCGGGGCTGTCCGGTTCTACCGTCAGGATGAGGACACCGGAAGGTGCCTCAAGGCCGTGGCGGCGGAGCAGGCTGCGCGGGAGGGGGACCGTCTGCCCCCCGATGCCGAGGTAGCCGCGAACGATCCGCCCGTCCCGGATCAGGCGCGACGCCACGAAGGTGGCGGTGTTGACCGGAATGGCGAAGCAGAGCCCCTGCGCCGGGAGGATGACGGCGGTGTTGATCCCGACCACCTCGCCGGCGCTGTTCACCAGCGGCCCGCCGGAGTTGCCGGGATTCAGCGCGGCGTCGGTCTGGATGATGTTGTCAATGAGCCGGCCGGAGGTGGTCCGGAGGGAGCGCCCGAGGGCGCTCACGACGCCCGCCGTCACTGTGCACTGGAACCCGTAGGGGTTCCCGATGGCGATAACCACCTGCCCGATCTGGAGGGCGCCCGAGTCGCCGAGCCGAGCCGCCGGGAACCCGCTCCCCTCCACCCGCACGACCGCCAGATCCGTCCCGGGATCATCCCCCACCACCGCCGCCGGGAGGCGCCGGCCATCGCTCAGGGTCACCGCGGCGGCCGTAGCCCCGTGGACCACGTGGCTGTTGGTCAGGGCGAAGCCGTCCGGGGTGAAGAGGACGCCGGAGCCGCCGCCCCCGGGGTTCCCGGGGCCGGCCCGGCGGACTTCCAGGGATACAACCGCCGGGGTGACCCGCTCCACGGCCGACACTACGGCGCGCGAATAGGCGTCCAGGAGGGCGCCGTCCGAAGAGGGAGCACCGGCCGTCGGCCGGGGGGCTGCCTCCGACGCGAGAGGGATCAGGTGGGCTCGCATCACGGCCTCACTATTGAGTATTAGTTGAAGGCGGCCCTGACCGGCAACTTGGCGGCGGCGGGGTCCCGGCGGACGATGGAGCGGACCGTAAAGCCGCACGTCCGGCACCGCTTGTACACATAGAACCAGCCGGCCTCCCGGCGGGGCTTCCCCAGGTCCTCCATCCCCCTCACGCAGCAGGTCTTGGGTCTAGGGGGGGAGACGATCCGCTTCGGGTAGTTGTTGGCCGGGCGCTTGGTGGCGCTATACTCCACGATGGTCGGGATCTCCCGCGGCCTCTCCGGGACCGGCGGTCCGGCGGGCCCGGGACGGCCGGCGCGGGCCCCGCCCTGGGAGCCCCGGGTCGGGGGTCGGTGCGGGCGGCCCAGCCTGCGAAGCGGGTGGCCTTCGGCGGGAGTTCTCCGCTCAGGCTGGGTGGTCCGGAAGCGGCCGCGTGCCGTTCGGTTGGTGCGACGATTTGTCGTCTTCATGATGGCCTCACAGCTTTTAGACGCCGTCTGGCGCCGAATGATGCAGGGGTGGTGGGGGCGGCCGGGAGTAGCCGGCGCTGACCCGCTACCGTCCATGCGGCGAGGTGGGCCCTCAGCTCGCCGAAGCAGTCGGCCAGGACGTCGGGGTCCTTCCTAACCTTGGCCAGGAGGATGGCCCCCTCGATCCCCGCCAGGAGGAACCGCGAGAGGCGGGCGGGGTCGGCATCCCGGCGCAGGCGCCCCTCCGTCCGGGCCCGGCGCAGCACTCCCTCCAGGAATGCCCTCCAGGCCTCGAAGGCCCGGTCTAACCGCCGCCGGAACCCCTCGTGGGTGTCGCTCAGCTCCTGGGCCAGGTTCCCCACAGGACAGCCTCCCCGGCACCCGCTCTTCCGGGCCAGCTCGAGGAGGAGGTCGAGGTACGCGTGGATCTGGTCCAGGGGATCCCGCTTGTCCCCGAACGCCTTCTGCAGGACTCCCTCGGCAAACCGGCTGGTCTGCCAGTCCAGGATCGCGAAGC
Organism: Candidatus Methylomirabilis sp.; assembly: GCA_036000645.1. Lineage (NCBI taxonomy): Bacteria > Methylomirabilota (SeqCode) > Methylomirabilia (SeqCode) > Methylomirabilales (SeqCode) > Methylomirabilaceae (SeqCode) > Methylomirabilis (SeqCode) > Methylomirabilis sp. (SeqCode). The sequence goes on along the minus strand of DASYVA010000205.1, from coordinate 1,058 downwards.
CCAGCTCCTCCTTGCTCGCAAAGTAGTAGTAGAAGTTGCCCTTGCCGATCCCGGTGGCCCGGAGGATTTCCTCGATGCTGGTGCTCCTGTAGCCCCGGAGATGGATCAGGCGGGCGGCCGCGTCGATGATCTGCTCCCGTTTCGCCCGTGCTGTCCGCGCGGTCACCCGGTCCCCCGTTCCGGCCCGTTCCCAGGATGAAAACCGACCAGTTGGTACATTACCAGGGCTCCCTGGGAATGTCAAGAAGCGGGCCTGCCGGGCCCTCCGGGCGGGGGCAAAGGGACGGGGCGCCCGGCACAATCCTCCGGCGTCGGCGTTGACAAGGCCAGCCGGCGGGACCACAATCCGGGGGGCCAGGCCCACGCGGGAGGCGAGACGTGCTCCTGGTAAAGATGGTCCTCATCGGGGGCCTGACCGGGGTTCTTTCGGGTTTGCTGGGCGTCGGGGGTGGGTTCGTCCTCATCCCCCTCTTGAGCGCCACCCAGGTCCCCATCCGGGAGGCCGTGGCCACCAGCCTCCTCTACGTGGTGTTCGTCGCCGCCGCCGGCGCCTGGAGTCACCTGCGGCAGGGGACCGTGGACTGGGTGCTCGCCGCCACGCTGGCCGGCGGCGCCATCCCGGCGGCGCCCCTCGGCTCACTGGCCGCCCACCACCTGCCGGCCGCCCTTCTGGAGGTGACCTTTGCGGGCCTCGCTCTCGCCGCCTGCGCGGGCCTGTTCCTGCGGCGGGAGCCGCGTTTCGCCGGGCACCCCGACGGGATGGGTGCCGGGCAAGACCGCGCGTATGTTGTCTGGCGGCGCTGCCGGTATGCCGGCACCGAGCACGTCTTCCGCGTAGATGCCCTCCGCGGCCTCCTCCTCGGCGTTGGGATCGGCTTCATCTCGGGACTCCTGGGTCTCGGAGGGGGATGGTTGCTGGTGCCCCTCCTGGTCCTCGTGATGGGGATCCCGGTCCCCGTGGCGGTAGGGACCTCTCTGGTCGCGATCCTGGCCCCGGCGCTGACCGGCGCCCTGGCCCACTATCGGCTCGGCAACCTCGAGCCCGGCCGCGCCCTCCC
>DASYVA010000204.1 GCA_036000645.1 Candidatus Methylomirabilis sp. | reverse complement strand
TGACCGTGAGGGCCGCCACCGGGGGCGGGAGGAACTCGAGGGCCCCCCGGTCGGCATAGGGGACCGGGCCGGCCCCACTATTGACCGTGGCCGGGTCATCCGCCCGGGCCCGGCCGGCGGCATCGGTCGCCGGCCAGCTCGGGACCGAGGAATCCGCCGCATCGATGGCGGGGGAGCCGGCCTGGAGGCGGAAGTCCCCATTTGCCGGGTCCACGAACCGGGGATCCGCCTGGGTCGAGTTCGCATCCTGGCCGGTGGCGGCCGTGAAGGCGGCGAGGGTCGGGTACTGGGTCCCAGCGTATTTCATTGGGGCCTGGCTAGTGCTGTTCCAGAAGATGTTGTAGTTCGAGACGAAGCCGGGCGCGGAGGTGCTGCGCACGAACAGGTCGAACCCCCCGGCCGTGAGCCCGTTGTTGACCGCGATGGAATTGAAAATCTTGGTGCCGGTGGCGTTCCAGTCCACGGAGAAGCCCTCGTTGAGATTCCCGTAGGCCACATCCCCGATGTGGAGGGTCCCCGCGACCTCGAAATGACTGAAGCCGTGGCCGCCGTTGTACCAGGAGCGGTTCTGCAGCGAGAGATTGTTATCCGAGAGGAATCTGGAATCGCCACTGATCTTGATTCCCGTGCCCTCGTTATGGTGGACATTGTTGCGCTGGAGCAGGTTATTGCGCGTCTTGTAGGGGTTGATGCCAACGGCGTTGCGCAACGCCTCGTTGTCCTGGATCGTAGAGTCTTCGACGGCGTCCAAACGTATCCCGGTCCCCCTGCTATCCGAGACCACGGTCGAGCTAATCAGCACGTTCGTGCAGCTCTGCACGCTGATCCCATGATTGCCGGTGAACGTCACAATATTCTGCGTGACCGTGAGATTATGCGGCGGCGGCGTCTGATTACACCTCAGATAGATGCCGTTCCCCCCGGTCCGGGTAACGGTGAAGCCTTCGATGGTCACCCAGTACTGCCCCACGAGGTCAAAGCCGTAGTCCCGCCGGCCTACTAGGGCCTCGTGGGACCCCGGGTTGTCCCCCCCGAGATTGACGTAGAGCCCCTCCCCGAGGACGTGGCGGAAGGTGCCCGGCGGGAGGGCCGCCGGCGCCCCGGTGGAGGGGGTCAGGCGGGACCCGTCGATGAAGACCTGCTTCGGACCCCAACTGACGCTGGCGGCGAGCCAGACATCTCCGGAGAAGGGTGTCCACTGGGCGGGCGAGGAGAAGTCGTCCGCCCCGTCCACCACCACGGGGGCCCCGAGGGCCTGGAAGACGAAGGGGCTTCCCTCAGCCCCCGAGGCTGGCACAAGGACCCGCTCCCGGTAGAAGGCGGGCTTGACTAGCAGGGTCGTCCCCGGCCCCCCCCGGGCCTTGGCTGCGGCCGAGATGGTGCAGTAAGGGGTCGGCTCAGTGCCGGCCCCGGGCGCCGTATCCGAGCACCCCGGGTTCGCGCCGTCCACGAAAAAGGTGCCGGCCGCGAGAGCGTACCCCCCGCCCCCGCGCCAACAGAGGAGGCCCAGGAGTGCTGCGACCCACAGCGCCACGCGGCCCCGCCCCGCCCCAGCCATGGGTGAATTTGCCCGTTCCATTGTTTGCCCCCCTCTACGACGCAGAAACCGCCTCGGCCCCTGCCCCGCTTGCCCGAGTGGCAGGGGCGCCACTCCCAGGGGCATGCAGGTTACCTCCGCCCGATTGCTTGGCGCCCTCACCTCAGCGCGAAACTGGTGCCGCTCCCCGCCGCAGCACTTCGGCGATTGCGCGGCCGCTCCTACGGGAGGATCCCAATCGCGATGTCGTCCACTTGGAAGATCTCGCCGGGCGTGACTGGAGCCTTGTCCAGAGCTTGCCGCGGAACTGCTTCTCCGCTGGCTGGTTGGAGGGGTCGGCGCCGCGCCTGAGCCCCAAGAGAGCGTCCTGCTCCCCCTCTCTGGCCCCTCGGCTGAGCCGAGCGGGCCGGAAGGTCCGCCGGGGTGCGGAGCCGATGCGGGTTGTGCAGAGGCAGAGGTAGGATAGGAGAGGAACCGCTGCATCTCCCCCCCGGGGGGGAGCAGGGAGCACCCGCCTCGCAGACCGAGCGTGCCGTCTTCCTCGTGGGCGTCGCCGCGCGGGTCGGTCTCCTCCGGAGTCCAACGAATCGCCCCGCCCGGTCGCAGCAAGAGACCAGAAGTGATCGTGTCTGACCAAGACGCACGACTAATCGGGAGCAAGTCCTGCGCCAAGGTGCGACTCTCGCGGGGACAGCCACTTAGGGAGCCGGCTCGGGCTCCGGTTGCAAAGGCTTGCACAATTTGGGGAGCAGAGCTTCTAATTGCTGAAACTTTCGTCGAGCGAGCGAGGCGGGCGCGCGGGGGGCGGGAGGCAGTGTCCAGAGGGGCGGGGGAAGCGCGCGCTGGATCGACGCCCCCGGGCGAGCGGGTCCGGGGCCCGGCGGAGGCGATCAGGCGCCGGTGGCGACGCTCCCTGCCACCGGCACCAATCCGGAGCCCCGCTCGGAGGCGACCACGGGGGCCTCGGCCTGGATGGACCCCCCCGGGGGGCCTCCCTTAGGCGCCTTGATTCGGAGGCGCGTCTGAATCCCCTTCGATGTCAGTTGCGTTGCGCCCGCGAGCACCGATCTGCTGCGGTCTGCCAACCCCACCACACAAAATCCCTGCCACTTCTACCCCCGCCTTGAAATAACTCTTTGACGGCCCCGCACCACTTTGCTACTCTACTTCCTCGGAGGATCTCCCGCATGCCCATGCTCTTTACCATCGGCAAGAAAGTGGTCTATCCCACCCACGGCGTCGCTCGGGTGGAGGCGATCGAAGAGAAGGTCGTCTCCGGCGAGCGGCAGGCCTTCTACGTCCTCCGCATCCTGGGCAACGGCATGATGGTGATGGTTCCGACCCGGAAGGCGGAGCAGGTCCGGCTGCGGGAGGTCATTCGCCGCGCGGAGGTTCCGAAGGTCATGGCCATCCTCCGCCGGAACGACCTGGAGATCTGCCCGAACTGGAACCGGCGGTACAAGGATAACCAGGAACGGATCAAGTCCGGCTCCCTGTACGAGGTCGCCCTGGTCCTCCGCAAGCTGGTCCTCCTCCAGAAGGATCGCCACCTCTCCTTCGGTGAGAAGAAGATGCTCGAGACCGTCCGCCAGCTCCTGGTGAGCGAGATCTCCCACGCGGCGGGGATTGACGAGGGGGAGGCGGGGCGGATGATCGATCGCACGATCGCCACCGCCTGAAGGCTCGTCGCGGGGGGTGGTGCTGCTGTCCAGCGCACAAGGAGGTTGCCCCGGATGAACGAGTTGGCGGTGCGCGCCGTCTATGTGGTCGTCTGCGGCGCCGTTGGCCTCGCTTCCGGCTACCTGATGGGGCGTGGCGAGGCGGCGCCGTGGCAGGGGATCGTCCTGGGTCTGGGCTTCGGCGGGGCCTCCCTCCTGCTGGAGGTGGGCCTGCGCCGGGCGGCGCCCCGGGCCATCGTGACCGGGCTCCTCGGCTTCCTGCTCGGCCTCATCGTCGCGCTCCTTCTTCTGGCGGCCCTGGGCGGGCCCCTCGCCGCCCTGCCCCTCCCCGTGGCCTCCAGCGTGCAGGTCCTGTTGGTGCTCCTCTGCGTCTACGTGGGGGCCACGCTCGCGGTGGAGAAGGGCCAGACGGTCCACCTCCTGGCCGTCCTCCGGGCGCTGAAGGAGCAGCCGCGGGTGGAGTCCTACAAGATCCTCGACACCTCCGTCATCATCGACGGGCGCATCGCCGATATCTGCGAGACCGGCTTCATCGAGGGGACTCTGGTCGTCCCCCAGTTTGTCCTCCGGGAGCTCCAGCACATCGCGGACTCCTCCGATCCCTTGAAGCGGAACCGGGGCCGGCGGGGCCTCGACATCCTCCAGAAGATGCAGAAGGACGCCGAGGTCCAGGTGAAGCTCCACGACATGGACTTCCCGGAGATCCGGGAGGTGGACGCCAAGCTGGTGGCCCTGGCCAAGGCCATCAATGCCAAGGTCGTGACCAACGACTTCAACCTGAACAAGGTCTGTGAGCTGCACGGGGTCAGCGTGCTGAACATCAACGCCCTGACCAATGCCCTCAAGCCGGTGGTCCTGCCCGGCGAGGACATGCGGGTCTACGTCCTGAAAGAGGGGAAGGAGTACAACCAGGGCATCGCCTACCTGGACGACGGCACGATGGTGGTGATCGACAACGGCAGGCGCCACATCGGCCAGACCATCGATGTCTGCGTCACCTCGGTCCTGCAGACCACGGCGGGCCGCATGATCTTCTCCCGACTGAAGGAGGAGGCGGAGGCGGCCTGAGGTCGGTGCCCTCCCCCCGGGGCGCCCTGCGCCGATGCACGTAACGGCCGTGATCCCCGCCGCCGGGATGGGTGTCCGGATGGGGGGGGCGGTGCCCAAGCCGTTCCTCTCCCTCGCGGGGATCCCCCTCCTGGCCCGCACGCTCCTCCGCCTTGCCCGCTCCCAGATCATTGACGCCTACGTTCTGGTGGTGCCCCCGGGGACCGAGGAGATCTGCGAGAGGACCGTGGTAGCCGCGTCCACGGTCCCGGCCGTGGCGCGGATCGTCCCCGGCGGCCCCGTCCGGCAGGCATCGGTCCGGGCGGGCCTGCAGGCCCTCCCGGCCGGAACCGACCTGGTGGTGGTGCACGATGGTGCCCGCCCCTGCGTGCCGGTCGCCGTCGTGCGGGCGACGGTGGAGGCCGCCGCCCGGGACGGGGCCGCGGTGGCGGCGGTCCCGGCGACGGAGACCGTGAAGGAGGCGGGGACGGACGGCCGGGTCTTGCGGACGCTGCCCCGCGAGCGGCTCTGGATCGCCCAGACCCCCCAGGCCTTCGCCCGGGCCCTGATCCTGGAGGCCCACGCCGCCGCGGCGGCGGAGGGCTTCCTGGGGACGGACGATGCGGTGCTGGTCGAGCGGCTGGGGCGGTCGGTCACGTTAGTGCCGGGGAGCGCCGAGAACATCAAGGTGACCCATCCGGCCGACCTGGAGCTGGCGGCCCGTCTCCTGGCGGCGCAGGGGGAGGGCTGATGCGCGTCGGGGTGGGGTGGGACATGCACCGCCTGATCCCGGGTCGGCCCCTCGTCCTGGGGGGGGTGACCATTCCCTTTTCCCGGGGGCTCGAGGGACACTCGGATGCCGACGCGCTGTGCCATGCCCTCATCGACGCCCTGCTGGGTGCCGCCGGGGCGGGAGACATCGGCCGCCGGTTCGGCGTGGACGACCCGGCCCGGGCCGGGGCCAGCAGCCTCGCCCTGCTCCAGGAGGCCTGGGGAACGCTCAAGGCCCAGGGCTACCGGGTGCTGAACGTGGACGCGACGCTCCTCGCCGAAGCCCCCCGTCTGACGCCGCACCTGCCGGGGATGGTGGCCAAGGTAGCCGGGGCCCTGGGGGTGGAGGCCGACCGGGTCAGCGTGAAGGCCACGACGGCGAAGGGGATGGGCTGGATCGGGGCGGGGGAGGGGATCGCCTGCATCGCGGTGGCCGCCCTGGCCGGCCCGCCGGGGCCCGCCCAGGAGGAAGGCTAGTGCCCCTGCGCCTCAACAATACCCTCACCGAGCGCAAGGAAGAGTTCACCCCGCTCACGCCCGGCGAGGTCCGGATGTACGTCTGCGGCATCACGGCGTACGACCTCTGCCACCTGGGGCACGCCCGGTCCCTCCTCGTCTTCGAGGTGCTTCGCCGCTACCTGAACTTCCGCGGGTACCGGGTCCGGATGGTCCGGAACTTCACCGACATCGACGACAAGATCATCCGGAAGGCCCAGGAGACCGGGAGGACCTGGGACGCGGTGGCCGACCACTACATCCGGGAGTTCCAGGCGGACATGGCCAAGCTCGAGCTGCCACCGGCGGACGAGGAGCCGCGGGCCACCGCTCACGTGCCCGCCATGCTCGGCCTGATCGAGCGCCTGGTGGCGCGGGGCCTGGCCTACGCGGTCGAGGGAGACGTCTTTTTCCGGGTCCGGGCCTACCCGGAGTATGGCCGTCTCTCGCACCGGAACCTCGACGACCTGCGGGCGGGGGCGCGGGTCGAGGTGGACGAGCGGAAGGCGGACCCGCTGGACTTCGCCCTCTGGAAGCGGGCCAGGCCGGGCGAGCCCTTCTGGGAGAGCCCGTGGGGGCCGGGGCGGCCCGGCTGGCATATCGAGTGTTCGGCCATGTCCATGCACTACCTGGGGGAGTCGTTCGATCTGCACGGCGGGGGGGAGGACCTCATCTTTCCCCACCACGAGAACGAGATCGCCCAGTCGGAAGGGGCGACCGGCAAGCCCTTCGCCCGCTTCTGGGTCCACAACGGCTTCGTGCGGATCCAGCACGAGAAGATGTCGAAGTCGGTGGGGAACGTCTTCACGATCCGGGAGCTGCTGGGCAAGTTCTCCCCGGACGCCCTGAAGCTCTTCCTCCTGGGCACCCATTACCGGAGCCCCATCGACTACACGCCCGAGAAGGTGGAGGAGACCGGCCGGGCCCTGGATCGGATCCGGTTGCTCGTGGAGTCCGTGGAGGCCCTCGAGGAGCGCCCCTCCGGCGGAGTGCTCCCGGGGGAGTCCGGAGCCGCCATCGCGACCGCACGGGAGGAGTTCGTGGCCGCCATGGACGACGACCTGAACACCGCCCGCGCCCTCTCGGCGATCTTCACCCTGGTGCGCCACCTGAACGCCGCCCTGGACACCCTTCCGGACCGGCGGCTCGCCAGCACCGCCGCCGCCGCGGCTCTCCGGGACGGGGTGGCGGCAGTCCGGCAGATGGGGGGAGTCCTCGGGCTGGTCCTGGCACCCGGGGCTCCCGTCTCGGCAGAAGCGGCCGCCGTAGCCGCCGTGGCGGCGCTCCTGCGGGAATACTGCCCGGGGCATGCCCCCCCCTCCGGGGGCCTGGCACTCGGGGTGGAGGCGCTCCTGGCCCGCCGGGAGGAGGCGCGACGGGCCCGGGACTTCGCCACCGCCGACGCCATCCGGCGGCGACTGGGTGAGGCCGGAATCGAGGTGGCCGATCGATCACAGGGGAGCACATGGCGGCTCCGGACCACCTGAGGGAGGCGGAGGACACCCTGCTCGGCCCCCATGCCGTGCGGGAGGCGCTCCGGGCGGGCTCCCGGCAAGTGGACAAGATCTTCCTGGCCCGGGATCTCCGGGGGGCGGTGACGCGGGAGATCCTCGACTTGGCCCGGCAGGCCGGCGTCCCGGTCAAGGCCCTGGACCGCCGGGCGCTGAGCGCCCTGGTCCCTGGGCTGAACCACCAGGGGGTGGTCGCGGCCGTCGCTGCCGTCCCGTACCGGGAACTTCCGGACCTGCTGGATGCGGCGAAGGGAAGCGGCCGCCCGCCCCTCCTTCTGGTCCTGGACGCCGTCGTGGATCCGCGGAACGTGGGAGCGCTGGCCCGGACGGCCGAGGCGGCCGGGGCCCACGGCCTGGTCCTGCTCCGGCACCACGCCGCCGGCGTGACGCCGGCGGCGGCCAAGGCGGCGGCCGGGGCCTTCGAGCACCTGCCCGTCGCCCGGGTGGGAAACCTGGACCAGGCCCTGGCCAGTCTGCAGGGAGCTGGCCTTTGGGTGGTGGGCGCCGACCCGGCCGCGCCGCTGTCGTGCGATGCCGCTGACCTCACGGGGCCGATCGCACTGGTGGTGGGGGGGGAGGGAAAGGGGCTCCGCCCTCTGACCCGGCGCCGCTGTGATCTCCTGGTCCGCATCCCGACGATGGGGCGCCTCCCCTCGCTGAACGCCAGCGTGGCCGGGGGAATCCTCCTCTACGAGGTCGTCCGGCAGCGCCTCCGCCAGGGGCCGCAGGGGCAGGGCGGGCAACCGGACCGGCCGGGCTCCCCTCTTGAGGCCGGGCGGGGGGGAGGGCGAGGGGCGGGAGAGGGAAAGCCTCCCGCAAAGAAAAATTTGCCTTGATTTTGCGAAGGCGCTATCTTATCTTATTGGTTTGTTTGCTGGCGTAGCTCAGTTGGTAGAGCAGCTGATTTGTAATCAGCCGGTCGGGGGTTCGAATCCCTTCGCCAGCTCCAGGCGACGCCGGGCGGGGGGCGGTCGCCGAGGGGCGGGATGGCGGGCCGGTCCCTCGTGGGGAGATACCCAAGCGGCCAAAGGGGGCAGACTGTAAATCTGTTGCCACTGTGCTTCGGAGGTTCGAATCCTCCTCTCCCCACCAAGGTCGCCGGGGCGGCGGGCAGTCAGCGGGACGGGTCGGGGCGGGAATAGCTCAGTGGCAGAGCGTCAGCCTTCCAAGCTGAGGGTCGCGGGTTCGAATCCCGTTTCCCGCTCCATGCGGTGTCGGAAGGATCGGGTCGGCAGCCGCCATCACGGCGGCCGGTGGGCTGGGTGACGGGAGGAAGGGGCGGCCAGCGACGTCCCGGGGGCGGCCGGGGGGACGGGCGCCGCGTGGGCGTGTGGGCGGGCGCGCTCGCGCTGACCGTGTTCCTTCTCGTGCCGGGGGCGGCTCCGGCGGCCGACGCGGCCACCCCGCACACCCAGCTGGGACTCAGCCTGTCGGCCAGGGGACTGCACCGGGAGGCCCTGGCCGAATTCGAGCGGGCCTACGCTCTCGACCCCACCAACCCGGTCCTCCGTCGGAATCTTGCCCGGGCGCATGCCAACCTGGGGGCCCACCTGCTCTCAACCGGTGCGCCCGCCGAAGCGAAGGCCGCGTTTCGGGCCGCTCTGGATGTCGGAGGAGAGGATCCGACCTCCTACGTGGGCCTGGGGGCTGCCGCCCTGCAGGAGCGGGAGAACGGGGAGGCGGTGGCGGCGCTCGAGGCGGCTGCCCGTCTCGCCCCGGGGCGGCCGGAAGTTCTGGTGCTCCTCGGAGAGGCCTACCACCAGGCCGGGGACGCGCCGCGCGCCATCGAGCTCTGGGGGGAAGCCCTCCGGCAGCGGCCGGAGGACGGCCGCCTGCGGGAGCGGCTCACGCGGGCGGCCCGCGCGGCCCGGATCGAGGAGCGGTACGAGCCCCGGGAGAGCCACCACTTCCGCCTGCGGGCGGAGGGGGCCATCCCGCGGGGGGTTCAGGACGAGGTCCTGGCTCTCCTGGAGCAGGTGTACCAGGAGGTCGGGTTCGCCCTGGATTATTACCCGGCGGATCCGGTGCAGGTGGTCCTGCACTCGGATGGGGACTTCGCCACGATCGCAGGCCTTCCCCACTGGGTCGCCGGGAGCTACGACGCGGCCGATGGGAGGATCCGGATCCCGGCCCGGGGGTTGGCTCAGGGGGCGGCCGGGCTTCGGGAGGTCCTTGCCCACGAGTACACCCACGTGGTCGTGGTGCATCTGAGCCGGGGCCGCGCGCCCCGGTGGTTGAACGAGGGGCTGGCCCTCCACTTCCAGGGGGCCGGGTCGGCTGCGGAAGCGGTCGCCCGTCAGGTCGCGGCAGGGCGGCTCATCCCGCTGGCCTCCCTGGAGGGCGCCTTTGCCCTGCTCCACGATCGCGCCCTCACGGAGGCGGCGTACGCCCAGAGCGCGTCGGCCACCACCTTCCTGCTCGAGCGGGCGGGGGTCCAGGAGGTGGGACGGCTCCTCCGGCGCCTGGGCGAGGGGATGCCGTGGGAGGGGGCCCTCGAAGACGTGGCCCGGATGGATGCGGTCAGCTTCGAGCGGGAGTGGCAGGAGCACCTCCAGCGGTAGCCGGAGGCGCTTTGGGCCGGCCCCGCTGCTATTCGCCGCACGGCCCACGTAGCTCAGTCGGCAGAGCGCGTCCTTGGTAAGGACGAGGTCACCAGTTCGATCCTGGTCGTGGGCTCCAGCAGAGGTCGCGGGTCGGCCGGTGCTGGCCTGCTGACGGGGAAGGGGAACGGGAGGTTTGCCCCATGGCCAAAGCGAAGTTCGAGCGGACGAAGGAGCACATGAACATCGGGACCATCGGGCACATCGACCACGGGAAGACCACCCTGACCGCGGCCATCACGAAGTGCCTCCACACGGTCAACCCGAAGGTCGCCTTC
>DASYVA010000203.1 GCA_036000645.1 Candidatus Methylomirabilis sp. | reverse complement strand
GTAGATCTCGTCCTCCCGGCCCTCCGTGATGAGGCGGTCGGTCCGGAAGGCCTGGACGAGGGCGACGTAGAGGAAGAACAGCACGGCCACGAGGAGAGCCACGATGGGGATGTTGTCCGGCACGCTGATGATGGCCCACAGATTCTGCATGGAAGCCCTCCGGCAGGATGGCGAATTGTACCGTTACCCACCCGCAAAGGGCAAGGGGATTACGCAGCCGGGGAGGCGCCTCGCTCCGATCAGAAATATCCGATAGTTGGATCGACGAGACCCGCCGTGATCTCTCCCCGCCTCCGTGCGCGCGCCCACGGAGGCGGTGGTCGAGCCGGCCGCTCCTGCGCTACAATAGGCGGCGTCCGGGCGTGAGACTCACACTGCTGGACGGTCGCCCCAGCCCCGGGAAGGGTGGAGTGCCCCGGGGCCTCCCCCGAGGGTCCTGATGCCTCGTCCGCGAGCCAACAAGTCCAGGCAAGCCCCATCCCCCGCCAAGGGGCCGGTCCCGCTTTCCCGGGGGGAAGACCTCCTCCGGGACCTGGTGGCTCATCTCCGGACGGAGCGCGACGGCCTCCGACAGGCGCTGGTCTCCGCAATGATCGCGCGCGGCCTCCTCAAAGGCCTTACGCCCCAGGAGGGCGAAGCGGAGGCTGCCACGATCTACGACGCCCTGGTCGAGTGCCTGGAGACCGGGCGGTACCACAGCGCCCAGGCCTATGCCCACGCGGTGGCCGAGCGGGGGGTGATGCGCGGGATCGGCGCCAAGCACGTGATCGGCGGACTCCTGGCCCTCCGGGACCTCTGCGGCAGAGCCCTCCACGAGCGGTACCACCGGCGGCCGGCCGACCTCACGCGGGCGCTCGACGTGTACGAGCCGGTCGTCAACCGGATCCTCACCATCGTCGCCCTCGCCTTCGTGCAGGAGCGGGAGAAGGCGGTCGGGCGGGGGCGCGAGCAGTTGGCGGCCCTGGTCGAGGCCGGCATGACGCTGGCGGCAGAGCGGTCCCTCGAATCCGTCCTGGAGCGGATCGCCGAGGTGGCCTGCCGGCTCCTCGGCGCCCGCTACGGGGCCCTGGGGATCCTGGACGAGGAGGGGCGGCTCGCGCAGTTCATCACGGCCGGGATCGGCGAGGAGGAGAAGGCGCGGATCGGCCCCCTGCCCGTCGGCAAGGGGATCCTGGGCGTCCTGGCGCGGGAGGCCAAGCCGCTCCGGCTCCGGGATCTCAGCCAGGACGCGCGGGCGCACGGCTTTCCCCCGGATCATCCCCCGATGCGCTCGTTCCTCGGCGTCCCCATCATCTCGAAGGGGAGGGTCTTCGGGAACCTCTACCTGACGGAGAAGCAGGGGGCGGAAGAGTTCAGCAAGGAGGATGAGAAGCTGGCGGTGACCCTCGCCGCCCAGGCGGCCATCGCGATCGAGAATGCCAGCCTCTACGAGGAGCTGCGGCGCTCCTACGACGAGCTGAAGCAGTCGCAGCACCTGCTCGTCCGCCAGGAGAAGCTGGCCTCCCTCGGCCGGTTGGCCGCGGGCCTGGCCCACGAGCTCAACAACCCCCTCTCTTCCGTGGCCGGCTTCGCCGAGGCCCTGCAGCGGCGCGCCGGGGAGGGGGGGATCGCCGGCCCGGCCGGGCTGGCCGAGTGTCAGGAATACCTGGCCATGATCCAGGCGGAGGCCTCCCGCGCCGCGGCGATCGTCCGCCGCCTCCTCGATTTCGCCCGGCAGCGCGAGCCGGCCTTCGGGCCCGTGGATCTCCAGAGCGTGGTCACGGACGCGGTCTCCTTCGTGGAGCGGCAGGCCAGCCTGGGCAATCAGCAGATCCTGGTGGTCCCGTTCCCCGCCGGCTCCAGGGTCCTCGGCGATTCCCAGATGCTCCAGCAGCTCTTCCTCAACCTCCTGACCAACGCGCTGGATGCGACGGAGGGAGGGGGCGAGATCCGGATCACCGCCCAGCGCCAGGGCGGAGGCGGCGGGCGCGGGCCGGAAGGAGGCTCGGTCGCGGTCGTGGTGGCGGATAACGGCAGCGGGATCTCCCGGGAGAACCTGGCGCGGATCTTCGATCCGTTCTTCACCACCAAGGAGGTGGGGAAGGGGACGGGCCTCGGCCTCGCGATCTGCCAGAGCATCGTGGAGCAGCACGGGGGCACCATCGAGGTCCAGAGCGAGGGGGCCGGGAAGGGGACGGTCGTGACCGTGCGCCTCCCCCTGGCCGAGCGGGGGGAGCCGGTGGCGGAGCCTCGCGGCTCCCGCGGCGGGAGCCGCTGAGATGGGGCAGGCGGGAGCGCCGGGGGAGGGGATCACGGTGCTCGTGGTGGATGACGAGCGACCCACCCGGCTCCTGATGGAAAGGGAGCTTCCCCGGGCCGGCTGCGCGGTCCTCTCCGTGCCGAGCGGGGAAGAAGCGCTGGAACAGCTCCGGGCCCGGGACTTCGATGTGGTCCTCCTGGACCTCAAGATGCCCGGAATCGGCGGGATGGAGACGCTCCGCCGGATCCGGGACTCCGGCACCTCGGCCGAGGTGGTCGTCCTGACCGGGCACCCGGACGTCCACAGCGCCATCGAGGCCATGAGGCTGGGGGCCTACGACTACCTCACCAAGCCGTTCAAGCTGGCCGAGGTGGAGGAGGTGCTCCGACGGGCGGCGGAGCGAAAGCGCCTCCAGCAGGAGAACACGGCCCTCCGGCGCATGGTGGCCCAGCGGGAGCCGGCGCCGCTCCTGATCGGTCAGGCCCCGGCCATGGCCGCCGTCCTCCAGACCGTGGAGCGGATCGCGCCGAGCGATGCGAACGTCCTCCTCGAGGGGGAGAGCGGGACCGGGAAGGGGCTGGTGGCCCGGGCCATCCACCGGCAGAGCCGCCGGGCCGCCGGGCCCTTCCTCGTCATCAACTGCGGCGGCTTTCAGGAGCCGCTCCTGGAGAGCGAGCTCTTCGGCCACGAGCGGGGCGCCTTCACGGGAGCCAGCAGCGCGAAGCAGGGGCTCTTCGAGGTGGCGGACCGGGGGACCCTCTTCCTCGATGAGGTCGGAGAGATGAGCCCGGCGATGCAGGCCAAGCTCCTCCAGGTGCTGGATACGCGGGAGCTGCGCCGGGTGGGGGGGACCCGGGTCCATCGGGTGGACGTGCGCATCGTGGCGGCCACCAACAAAGAGCTGGCCCGGGAGGTCCGGGCGGGTCGGTTCCGCGAGGACCTCTATTACCGGCTCAACGTCGTCGGGGTGCGCCTTCCTCCCCTGCGGGAGCGGAGGGAGGACATCCCCCTCCTGGTCGAGCACTTCCTGAGGCAGTTCCAGGTCACCGCCCGGAGGGCCAAGACCGTCTCCCCGGAGGCTCTCGAGCTCCTGGCTGCCTTCGCGTGGCCGGGGAACGTGCGGGAGCTGGCCAACACCATCGAGCGCCTGGTCATCCTGGCGGAGGGAGACGTCATCGGCCCGGGGGACCTCCCGCCGAACATCCGGTCCCCGCAGGGCTCCCCGCCTGGCCCCTCGGCCGGCCCCGGCTCCCTTGCCGAGATGGAGCGGCTCCACATCGCCCGGGTGCTCGCCGAGACCGGCGGGAAGAAGATGCGGGCGGCGCGCCTCCTCGGCATTGACCTCAAGACCCTGAATCACAAGATCAAGCTCTACGGCATTTCGGTGTAGGCCCTCCTGCGCGCGGCCGGCGGCCGACCCCCCGGAGAAACTCCGACCCCCCGGAGAAACTCCCGCCCCGTTTTCCCTCCCCCCGGCTCCGGCCCCTTCCTCCAGGCCGGGTTTCCTCCTGGATTTCTCGTCGGTTGGGCGGTGTCCTCCCCGGCTCCCCCGTCCTGCCGGGGCTGGTACAGCGATTGCTCCCTTGCGTGACGGCGAGGCCGGAGGCGCCCCGCGAGAGGCGGCAGCAGTGCCCATGCACGTGATCGTGTGTTCCAGCAACCCGGCGGTCGTGGGAGCGGTCTCCCGACCGTTCGACCAGCACGGGCATCGCCTGACGGTCTGTGAGTCCAGCCTGGAGGTCCTGGGGGCGGCCTCCGTCGTCGCCGCCGATCTCGTGATCCTGGACCTGGAGACGCCGGGGCTCGGGGGCCTCCTGCTCATCTCCGCGCTCCAGGAGCGTGCCCCCGGGATGCCGCTCGTGGCGGTCTCCACGCGACCCGACCCGGACGCCCGGCTGCTCTCCCAGCGGGGCGTGGCGTATGCGATGCTTTCCCCCGCTGCTGCGG
>DASYVA010000202.1 GCA_036000645.1 Candidatus Methylomirabilis sp. | reverse complement strand
TCCTCCTCTTCACCTTCTACATGGTCCCCGATCCCGGCACCACGCCCTCCGCGCCCCGCCGGCAGGCCCTCTTCGGCGCCAGCGTGGCCGCGGCCTACGGCCTTCTCCTCTCCCTCCACGTCACCTTTGCTCCCTTCTTCGGTCTCTGCCTGGTCTGCGGAGTCCGGGGAATCGCCCTCCACCTCGCCCCCTACCGGGAGGCGAACCGCCGGGCCGCCGCCCCCTCGGCCGCCCCCGCCCTGGCCGCCGCCACGCCCGACGAGGTCCCCGCCAGCGTGGCCAGCGCCCCGGCGCGCGACGGGGCGTGACACCCGCCAGATGACCACGAAAGCTCAGGGCTCGCCGCCCCCTCCCACGGAACCACCTTCCGGGTTCGGCGGCTCCCTCGTCCGCTACTACCGGCTCTACATCCTGGTCGTCCTGGCCATCCTGGCCCACGGGATCACCTCCTTCATCCTCCTCCCCCGCACCGAAGACCCGGAGTTCGACTCCACGGAGTCGCGGATCATCACCCTGTACCCGGGCGTGGAGGCGCGGGAGGTGGAGACCCAGGTGACCCGGCGCCTGGAGGATGCCATCGACGAGCTGGAGGGCATCCGCACCATCGAGTCCACGTCCTACGCCGGCCTGTCCCTGATCAAGATCCGGATCTCCGACGACGCGGTCCCCACGGACGTCGTGAAGGACATCCGGGAGAAGGTCCGCGACTCGACCAAGGACCTGCCCCAGGGGGTGAAGGAGCCGATCGTCATCGTCCTCAACACCGCCTTCATCCCCGTGAGCATCGTGTCCCTCACCGGGCCCCCCGACTACCGGCTTCTCGAGGACTGGTCCGAGACCCTCCGCAAGACCCTGGCCCTGGTCGAGGACGTGGCGGCCGTCCAGGTAGAGGGCCTGCCCGAGCGCCAGCTCCTGGTGAACGTCGACAACGAGCGCCTCTCCCAGGTCCGGATCCCGCTGACCCGGATGCGCGACGTCCTCACCCTGGAGAACGCCGGCATCCCGGCGGGCAAACTCGACGTGGGGACCCGGCGGTACCTCCTCCGCACTCCCAACGAGTTCGACACTCCGGAATCCGTCGGCAGCACCGTGATCGGGGCCGTCGGCGATTCGGTGATCCACCTGCGGGACGTGGCGGAGGTCAGCGAGGGGTTCGAGGACTTCCGCTACATCGTCCGCACCGACCGCAAGCCCGCCGTGCTCCTCACGGTCCGCAAGAAGGAGAAGACCAACACGATCTGGGTGTCGGAGCGGGTGCGGGAGAAGGTCGACGAGATGCGGAAGATCCTCCCCCCGGGCATGGAGGTGATGACCATCAACGACCGCGGCCAGAGCGTGGCCCAGCTCCTGGGCGACCTGGGGAGCAACGCCTGGAGCGGAGGCCTGCTGGTCATCTGTTCGGTATGGTTCTTCCTGGGGCTGCGCCAGGCCCTCGTGGTGTCCGTGTCCATCCCGCTCTCGGTCCTCATCACGTTCAGCATCATGTACGCCACCTCCATCGACCTCCACCAGATGTCGATCTTCGGCCTGGTCCTGGCCCTGGGCCTGGTGGTGGACGCCAGCCTGGTCGTGGTGGAGGCCGTCGAGGGCAAGCTGGAGGAGGGGGAGTCGCTGGTCAGCGCGGTGTCCAAGGGCGTCGGCGAGGTCGCCTGGCCCATAGCCTCCGCCACCTTCACCACCATCGCCGCCTTCCTGCCCATGCTCTACCTCACCGGGATCATCGGCGACTTCCTGTTCAGCATGCCGGTGGCGGTCGTCTACTCGCTCCTGGCCTCCCTGTTCGTGGCCGTCACCGTGGTGCCGCTGCTGTGCTACGCGATGTGGAAGCGCTGGCCGGAGTCCCACCACGGGAAGAAGGACGGGGGGGAGGACAGACAGTCCCGCCTCCTCGACTTCTACACCGGCATCGCCAAGTTCTCCCTGCGCCACAAGTTCCTGACCCTGGGCCCCGCCGTGCTGGCCTTCATCATCGCCCTCTGGGCCATCCCCAAGCTCGGGATCGAGTATTTCCCCAAGGCGGACAAGAAGCTGTTCCTCATCCACGTCAGGCTCCCCACCGACGCCAACATCGACACCACGGACGGGGTGGTGCGCCAGGTGGAGGACCTCCTGGGCAAGGAAGAGCAGATCCGCGACTTCACCGCCAACATCGGCCGGGGAAGCCCCCGCGTCTACTACAGCGAGGAGCCGGAGGACGAGAACCCCAGTTACGCCCAGCTCGTGGTGAACCTCAAGGACTCCTTCGAGGGGTCGACTGATGCCTACGTGGACGGGCTCCAGGAGCGCCTGCGCCAGGTCTCGGGTGCCACCGTCCAGACCAAGGTCCTGCAACAAGGACCCCAGGCCGGCGCCGCCATCCAGATCCGCATCGCGGGGGACGACCTCCAGGTCCTGGCGGACCTGGCCCGGCAGGTGAAGGATCGGATCCAGGACGTGCCCGGCGTGGTGGACCTGCGGGACACCCTGGGCGACCGGATCCCCCGCCTCTCCATGAAGTTCGACCGGGAGAAGGCCGGCCGCCTCGGCGTGGACACCCTCTCCTTCGCCCGCACGCTGCTCATGGCCCTCAACGGCGAGACGGCCAGCACGTTCCGCGGCGCCAAGGAGGAGATGCCCCTGGTGGTCCGCGTCAAGAAGGGCACCTTCAAGGAGATCTCGGACCTCACCCGGCTCTACGTGCCTTCACAGACCGGCGCCATGGTGCCCTTCGGCGAGGTGGCCGAGGTGCGCCAGGAGCAGGACTTCGCCCGGATCGGCCGCCGCGACGGCCGCCGCAGCGTGATCGTCCAGGCAGACGTGAGCGGGAGGCTCGTGATCGACGCCGTGCGGGACGTGCGGGAGCGCCTGCAGGGCCCGGCGCAGGCCAAGCCCTCGCCGGGCCTGGTCGATCGCGTGAAGGGGCTCCTCGGTCTGGGCACCCCGGCGCGTGCCCCCGCCCGTGCCGGCCTCTCGCTGCCCCTCGGCTACGACCTGACCCTGGGCGGCGAGAGCGAGGAGCGGGACGAGGCCTTCGCCGCACTGGGGCGAGCCATGATCGTGGGCTTCCTGCTCATCTATGCCATCCTGGCCCTCGAGTTCAACTCCTTCGTCCAGCCCATCGTCATCATCCTCACCATCCCCCTGGGGGTCGTGGGGTCGGTGCTGGGGCTGTGGGTGATGGGATACCCCTTCGGCTTCATGGCCTTCATCGGGATAGTGGGCCAGAGCGGGGTAGTGATCACCGACGCCATCGTGCTGTGCGACTACGCCAACTACCTCCAGAGGGAGGGGGGCAAGGGGATGTACGAGTCCCTGCTCCTGGCGGGACGCCGGCGCATGCGCCCGGTGATCCTCACCAGCGTGACGGACGTGGTGGGGCTGATCCCGCCCATGATCTGGGGGGGCAGCCTGTGGGCTCCCCTCTCCACGGCCATGGCCTGGGGCCTCGGCACCTCGACCATCCTCGTCCTGCTGATCCTGCCCTGCATGTACGCCGTCCTCGTGCGCCCGCGGGAGGGCCGCCGGAAGCTCCGCCTGCTCTCGCGCCTCGTCGGCCGGTAGGGCCGGCGTGCGCGAAGAATGGAGCCCGCCTATCTGTCCTTGTCCCCCAGGCGGAAGAGCAACCGGCGCGTGGTGGCGAGGAAGACCAGGGCCAGAAAGGCCTGGAAGAACCCGCTGGGCAACACGTGCTCGATGAGGGCCTCCCACGGTCCCCGAGGCGTGGCCCCCGGCACCAGGTGGGTGTACGTACCCACTCCGATCAGTATGACGCCGGTCGCCACCACGCTGAAGAGGACCCCGCCGAAGACGGTGGTGAGGCCGAAAGCCGCCTTGCCCTGCAGCTTCGCGTACTGGACGAAGGTGGAGTCGACGTTCCTCTGGAGGCGGTACATGAGGCCGCTGAACGTCTGAAGGGCCTGCTCCCAGGAGATCATCTCGGTGTCCGAGAAGGTGTCCTGAAGGCGCTTCCGCAGGCGCTTGCGGGCGCGCTTCCCCGCCCCCCTGAGGTACTTCCGGTACTCGCGGTAGTGGTCGATGGTGGGATCCAGCCGGAGGGCGATCGTGTCCGCCAGCATCGACACGCGGATCATCCGGAGCGTGTTGATGTTCATCGGCACGTTGTACTCCCGGGCGAGCTTCAGGAAGCCGATCCACAGGTTCGCAGTGGTCCTCTCGTACCAGGGGGAATGGCGGCTCTTGATCGCGTACAGGTCCTGCCAGAAGACGGACTCCAGCTTCTTGGCGAAGACGTCGACGTCGATGGGCGGGAGGGGCTCCATCAGCGCCATGGCGGCCTGCGTCATCATCCCCACGTCCTCCTGGCTCTGGGCGTAGAGGATCCGTCTCCAGATGACGCGCTCCTGGGCCGTGAAGGCGCCGCTGGCCCCGAAGTCGATCAGCACCAGCTGGTTGTTCGGCCGCA
>DASYVA010000201.1 GCA_036000645.1 Candidatus Methylomirabilis sp. | reverse complement strand
GGTGCTCCCAACCCAGTAGAGGAGGCCTAGAAAGCCCGCGATGACCCCCAGCGCCACCCGGCCCTGTTCCGACCCCGCCAGGCGGGAATTCGCCCGTTCCATTGCCCGCCTTCTCCTACGGGGCAGAGACCGCGTCGGCCCCTGCCCCGAACGCCCGAGTAGCCCGGGCGCCACTCCCAGGGGGCAGGCAGGTTCCCTCCGCCCGATCAACCAATTAGCTCCCTCACCTCAGCGCGAAACTGGGTGCCGCTCCCCTCCGCGTCCCGGCGGCGCTGGGGCGGCCGCTCCTCTGGAACGATCCCCCATCGTGATGGCGTCAACGTGAAAGACCTCGCCGGGGCTGGCCGGTGTCCTGTTTAGAGCCTCCCGCAGGACCGCTTCGCTCGGGCCTCCGAGCTGACCCGAAGAGAGGATCCCGCTTCCCCTCCGGCCCCCCCGGCTTAGCCGAGAGGACCGGAGGGCCCGCGGGATGCGGAGCTGGGGTGGGGTGTGCAGCGGCAGAGGGGGGAGAGGAACCGCTGCGGCTCCCCCGGGGGGAGCAGGGGGGCCCCCAGCCCGAGCGGGTTCCTGGTGGACGACGCCGCGCGGGCTGGTCTTCTCCGAGGGACACCGGATCGGCCCGGCGGCAGCAAGAGAGAGGAGGTGATCGGCCGCGACCAAGATCTCTTACTTCCTACCGGCAAGTCCTGGGCCAGGATGCGACTCTCGCGAGGACAGTCATTTACGGGAAGGGGCTTGCACGCGGCTCCACAAGTCTCTACGAGCGACTACCCAATTCCTGCAAACCTTTGGACAGGGAGCGAGGGGGGGGGACACCGGGGGCACTGCTGCGAGAGACGGTGAGGCGGGGGATCCGAGCTCCAGGTCGAAGGCCTCGGGCGCGCGGGGCGCGCGGCCCGGCGGAGGCGATCACGCGCCGGCGGCTCCTCTGCCTGCCAGCCGCCGGCTGATAGCAGGACGTCCGGGCGGCCTCCCGCAGCCAGCAGCACACAGACGCCCGGTCGTGCCCGGGGTTCGGGGTGAGGACCAGCAGCGCCTCTGGCGTCGTGTCCGAGGAGGAGGCCAGCGCGTCCACGAGATCGCGGGGCGAAGCGGGGGGCGGAGGCGCTTGTTCCGTGAGTCTTCTGCCTCGGCGCGGAGCGTCTTATTACCGGCCGCCCGGGCGCTTGTCAAAACGCCTCCCCTCTGTTAGGAGAAGGGCAGACCCACCGCGACGGAGGCGATCCCCATGGACCGGGCAGAGGCCGAGGCGCGCATCCGGACGCTCCGGGAGCAGATCCAGCATCACGACTACCTCTACTACGTGGAGAACCGCCCGGCCATTCCGGACGCCCAGTACGACGCCCTCTTCCGGGAGCTGCGGGACCTCGAGGCCGCCTTTCCCGACCTGGTGACGCCGGACTCCCCCACCCAGCGCGTGAGTGGCGTCGTGGCGGAGGGCTTCGCCGCCGTCGAGCACCGGACCCCGATGCTCTCCCTGGCCAACGCGACATCGGTGGAGGACCTCAGGGAGTTCGAGGCCCGCCTGGGCCGCGCCCTGCCCGGAGAGCGCTTCGCGTACGTGGCCGAGCCGAAGGTGGACGGCCTCGGGGTCGCCCTCTTGTACGAGCGCGGGGTCCTCACCCGCGGAGCCACCCGCGGGGACGGGCGCATGGGGGAGGACGTCACCCACAACCTGCGCACGATCAAGACCCTCCCCCTCCGCCTGTGGGGCCCGCTGGCCGACCTGGCTGTGCTCGAGGTCCGCGGCGAGGTGTTCATGCGGAAGGAGGCCTTCCAGCGCCTGAACCGGGAGCTGGAGGAGGCCGGGGAAGCCCCCTTCGCCAACCCCCGCAACGCCGCCGCCGGCTCCGTCCGCCAGAAGGACAGCGGC
>DASYVA010000200.1 GCA_036000645.1 Candidatus Methylomirabilis sp. | reverse complement strand
GGAAGAGGTGCTCCGGCTGGGGAGCGGGCAGGGCCGGCTCGCGACTTGCACCCTGCGCTACGGGAACGTCTACGGCCCGCGCCAGAACCCGAAAGGGGAAGCGGGGGTGGTCGCCATCTTTGCCACGCTCCTGCTGCGGGGGGAGCGGCCGACGATCTTCGGTGATGGCTCGAAGACCCGAGACTACGTCTTTGTGGAGGACGTCGTGCGGGCCAACCTCCTGGCCATGGAGGAGGCCCCCCCTGGGGCCTGCTATAACATCGGGACGGGCAAGCCGACGGCGGACCAGCGGATCTTTGATCTTGTCCGGGGAGCGGTGGGGGCGCATTTGACGCCTATTTACGGGAGCAAGCGGCCCGGGGAAGTGGACCACATCCGTTTGGACTGCAGGCGGGCGGAACGCGAGCTTGGCTGGCGTCCACAGGTCCTGCTGGAAGAGGGCATCGAGCGCGCGGTGGCATTCTACCGGGGCCGGACTGGTCATAAATAGGACTTGCAAATGGCCCCTTTTTCATGTAGAAAGCGTGTGTTTTTTAGACAGGCGGGCGGAAACTCGCGTGGTTACAAATCAGGCGGCGCTTGTTAAGCTATTGGATTTAGTGGACGAAACCGTCCGGGACGGCGACGGGCGGCGCCTGCGCGGACGGCCCAGGGTGTATGGGGATGGGGTAATGCTGAAGGTCTTCTTACTAATGACGCTCCAGCGGATCGGGACCTACCAGGGGCTGCACCGATATCTGGCGGAGGAACCGCTCCTGCGGGAGCGCCTCGGCCTCCCGAGGCTCCCGAGCCGACGGACGCTGGGCCGTCGGCTCAAGTCATTTTTACGGGAGCAGGGGGATGGGACGGCGGGGCGGCGGGATGGGGCGCGCCATGCGTGATCAGGCAAGCTCGACCAGGCTGGCGGCGGCCCTCCCCAGATTCGAGCGGGCGCGGGTTCTCGTGATCGGGGACCTGATGCTGGACGAGTACATCTGGGGGGCGGTGTCGCGGATCTCCCCCGAGGCGCCCGTCCCGGTGGTCCAGGTCCGCTCCGAGAGCGTCCGGCTGGGGGGGGCGGCGAACGTGGCCGCGAACGTCCGGGCCCTCGGCGCCGAGGTGAGCCTGCTCGGGGTGGTGGGGAGCGACATCGCCGGGGAGCGGCTGGTGCACGAGCTGGAGCGCATCGGGATCAAGGGGGACACGGTGCTGGTGGACCGGGGGCGGGCGACCACGATCAAGACGCGCGTCGTGGCGGGGAGCCAGCACGTGGTCCGGTTCGACCGGGAGGCCGTGGCCGACCTCCCTGCAAGTGGGGTGCGGGCCCTCTCGGAGCGGCTGCGCG
Source organism: Candidatus Methylomirabilis sp. (assembly GCA_036000645.1). Lineage (NCBI taxonomy): Bacteria > Methylomirabilota (SeqCode) > Methylomirabilia (SeqCode) > Methylomirabilales (SeqCode) > Methylomirabilaceae (SeqCode) > Methylomirabilis (SeqCode) > Methylomirabilis sp. (SeqCode). The sequence goes on along the minus strand of DASYVA010000200.1, from coordinate 5,722 downwards.
CGCTGCTTCCCGGGGCCGCTGCCCTGGTCATCTCGGACTACGGGAAGGGGCTCATGACGGGCCCCCTGGTGAAAGCGGTCCTCCCCCTGGCGCGCCGCCACCGGGTGCCAGTTGTGGTGGACCCGAAGCTTGTGCTGTTCCGGTCCTACCGGCGGGTCGCGGTGATCACGCCGAACCATCACGAGGCGGCCGCGGCGGCGGCGCGGCCGATCCGGAATGAGGACGACTTGGTCGCGGTGGGGAAGATGCTCCGGACCCGGCTGGACGCCGACAGCCTCCTCATGACCCGGGGAGACCAGGGGATGTCCCTCTTCGAGCGGGATGGGACCGTTACCCACATCCCGGCCGTGGCGCAGGAGGTGTACGACGTCACGGGGGCGGGGGACACGGTGGTGGCCACGGTCGCCCTCGGGCTGGCGGCGCGGCTGCCGGTGCGGGAGGCGGCGGCGCTCGCCAACCAGGCGGCCGGGGTTGTGGTGGGGAAGGTCGGCACGGCCACGGTGAGCCGGGAGGAGCTGGCCCAGGCCATCCTGGACGGCGCCGGCCCGGCCCGGTCGCGGCGCGCCAATCGGCCCGGTGCGCGGAGAGGCTGATCCGTGGGACCGGCGCAGGAGAAATGGGCATCGGTCGCGGGTGCGGAGCCGGCAGGCGAATTTGCCCTCCGCCTCGTCGAGACCCTGCGGGCGGCTTTTGGGGAGCGCCTCGTGTCGGTTGTGCTGTTTGGCTCCCACGCGCGTGGCGAGGCGAGACCGGAGAGCGACGTCGACATCTTCCTGGTCGTCAAGGGGCTGCCGGAGAGCCCGCTGGACCGGATCGTCGAAATCCGCCGGCCACTGGCCGGCCGGGTGCGGGAACGCGTCGCCTTCATCGCCAAGACTCCCGAAGAGGTTCTGGCCCGCGTGCCATCCCTGTACCTGGACCTGGCGCTTGACGGTCGCGTGCTTTACGACACGGGTTTCTTTCGCGAGAGGCAAGCGGTTCTCCGGCGCCTGATCGAGCAGGCGGGGCTCCGGCGAGTCGTCCGCGGTGGGGAATTTTGCTGGGAGTGGGAGACCCCCCCACGGCAGGGGTGGCGGCTCGACTGGGACGGGTACCGTGCATTCTGAGGAGGATGCCCGCTACCGCCTGCGCCTTGCCCGGGGCTTTCTGCAGGAAGCGGAGCAGGATTATGAGCTTCGCCGCTGGCGCTCGTGCGTGAACAACGCGCAGCTGTCCCTGGAGAACGCCCCGCAGACCATCTTGGCACTCTTTGGCCCGTTGGCGAGGACCCACGAGCCGAGCGTCCATCTCAGGAATCTGATCGAGGGCGGGCGACTTACCGGGACAGCGAAGCAGACCTTGGAGCAGCTGCTCGAGACCTTTGAGACGATCGGGGCAGAGGAGCATTTTCTGACCGATTACGGCGATGAGGCGACGTACCGGGACCCCTGGGCGCTCTTTGGGGAGAACGATGCCCGCCGGGCATTGGAGGCAGCGCGGAGATGCGTGTCGGGAGCAAGTCGCATTTTCGAGGAGTTTCCCCGGTGAGGGCTGGAACGGGCCGACATTTCACGGAGAGGACAGGCCGGATGCCGGTCGCCGACACGGCCCACTACCGGCTGGCGCAGCGGCTTGCGGAGACGCTGCACCGGGCCTGGGGGGAGAACCTCGTGTCGGTGGTCCTCTACGGATCGGCGGCGCGCGGCGCGGCGCGGCGGGACTCGGACATTGATGTGCTCGTGGTCGCTGAGCGGCTCCCGGAGCGCTGGCACGAGCGCCTGGACCTGTTCCGGAAGGCGGCCGAGGCGCTCGAGCCGGAGCGCAGGAAACTGCGGGGCGAAGGCTACTGGGTGGACTTCTCCCCGCTGGTCTGGACGCGGGAGGAGGCCCGGCACACCTCCCGCCTCTATTTCGACATGACCCTGGAGGAGGGGATCCTGTTCGACCGCGAGGGCTTCTTCGCCGGCGTTCTCGCGCGCCTGCGTGAGCGGCTGGCGACTCTGGGGGCAAAGCGGAGGCAGTTCGGCCAGAAATGGTACTGGGACCTCAAGCCGGACTACCGGTATGGCGAGATCTTCGAGATATGACCAACCGGGACATGGCGCTCGGCCACCTGCGGCAGGCCGAGCTGCGGCTGCAGACGGCGCGCTTCGTGCGGGAGCAAGGGGCCTGGGCCTTTGCGGTGCGCCAGGCCCAGGAATGCCTCGAGTTGGCGTTGAAGGCCGCGCTGAACTTCGTAGGGGTGGATCCGCCCAAGTGGCACGACGTCGGGGCGATCCTCCAGCAGGAGCGCCACCGCTTCCCGGACTGGTTTGCCAAGGACGTGGACCTGATCACCTACCGGTCGCGGAAGCTTGCGGACGACCGGGAGCGCAGCATGTACGGGAGCGAGGAGCTGGCCCTCCCGGCTCACGCCATCTTCGGCGAAGTGGACGCCCGCGAGGCGCTCACGGCGGCAGAGGAGACCTTCGCGGCCGTGAAGCGTCTGGTGGAGGCCGAGGGTCTGTGATGGGGAGCCGGACATGAAGGTCATCGCCGTCATCCCGGCGCGGTACGCCTCCAGCCGGTTTCCGGGGAAAGTCCTGGCGGACCTGGCCGGCAAGCCGATGGTCCAGCACGTGGCGGAGCGGGCGGCCCAGGCGAAGAGCGTGCACCGGGTCCTCGTGGCGACGGACGACGAGCGGATCGCCGCGGCCGTCCGGGCCTTCGGGGCGGAGGCGGTGCTGACCGATCCCCACCATCCCTCCGGGACCGATCGGATCGCCGAGGCGATCCGGGAGGTCGCCTGCGACGTGGTCGTGAACGTCCAGGGGGACGAGCCGCTCCTCCCGCCGCAGATGGTGGACGAGGCCGTGGAGCCCTTCTTCGCCGACCCCGCCCTCGAGATGGGGACGGTCTGCCGGCAGATCGAGGACCCGCGCGACCTGACCGACCCCAACGTGGTGAAGGTGGTCCGGGACCTGGAGGGCTACGCTCTCTACTTCTCCCGGGCGCCCGTGCCCCACAGCCGGGACAGCCAGCGGGGGGCAGGCGCGCGGCCCTGCAAGCACATCGGCCTCTACGTGTACCGGCGCGCGTTCCTCTTCCGGTTCACGGCCTGGAAGCCGACGCCGCTCGAGGAGGCGGAGCGCCTCGAGCAGCTCCGGGCGCTGGAGCACGGGGTGCGGATCAAGGTGGTGGAGACGCGGCACGACTCGGTGGGGGTGGATACGCCGGACGATCTGGCGCGGGTGCAACGCGTACTCAACGAGAGGAGGGTATGGACACCAAGTTCATCTTTGTGACGGGCGGGGTCCTCTCGTCCCTGGGGAAGGGGTTGGCCTCGGCCTCCATCGCCTCCCTGATGGAGGGGCGGGGTTTCAAGGTGACGCTCCTCAAGATGGATCCCTACATCAACGTGGACGCGGGGACCATGAACCCCTTCCAGCACGGGGAAGTCTACGTCACGGACGACGGCTCCGAGACCGACCTGGATCTGGGCCACTACGAGCGCTTCACCACGGTTGGCCTCAGCCGGCTCAACAACGTCACCACGGGGCAGATCTATCACACGGTCATCACCAAGGAGCGGCGCGGGGACTACCTGGGCGGGACCGTCCAGGTCATCCCCCACATCACCGACGAGATCAAGCGGGCCATCCACCGGGTCGCCAAGGGCGTAGACGTGGTCATCGTGGAGGTGGGGGGGACGGTCGGCGACATCGAAGGGCTGCCGTTCCTTGAGGCGATCCGCCAGTTCCGGGCCGACGTGGGGCGCGACAACGCCGTCTTCGTCCATCTTACCTTGGTCCCCTACGTCCCCACGGCGGGGGAGCTGAAGTCCAAGCCGACCCAGCACAGCGTGAAGGAGCTGCTCGAGATCGGGATCCAGCCGGACGTCCTCCTCTGCCGGACCGACCGGCCCCTCCCCCGGGAGCTCAAGGCGAAGATCGCCCTCTTCTGTAACGTCTCGGAGAAGGCAGTCATCACCGCGAAGGATGTCCAGACGGTCTACGAGGTGCCGCTGCTCCTCCACGGCGAGGGGCTGGACCAGCTCCTGGTGGACATGCTGCGCCTGCCTCCCACCCCGCAGGACCTCGCTCCCTGGGAGGAGATCGTCCGGAAGGTCACGCACCCGGCGCGGCGGGTCACAATCGCCGTGGTGGGGAAGTACCTGGGGCTGAAGGACGCCTACAAGAGCCTCATGGAGGCGATCGGCCACGGGGGGATCGCCAATGACTGCGGCGTCGAGATCCGCTCCGTGGAGGCGGAGCAGGTGGAGCGCGACGGCCCCAAGCCGCACCTGCGCGACGCGCAGGCGGTCCTGGTCCCCGGCGGGTTCGGCGTCCGGGGGATCGAGGGAAAGATCGCGGCCATCCAGTACGCGCGGGAAGAGCGGGTCCCCTTCTTCGGCATCTGCCTGGGGATGCAGTGCGCGGTGATCGAGTTCAGCCGGAACATCTGCGGACTCGCCGGGGCCAACAGCACCGAGTTCGATCCCAAGGCGCCCCACCCGGTCATTGACCTGATGCCGGAGCAGCAGGGGGTGACCAACCTCGGGGGGACGATGCGGCTTGGCGCGTACCCGTGCCAGCTCGCGCCCGGGTCGCGGGCGGCCGGGGTGTACGGGGTGGCCGAGGTGTCGGAGCGGCACCGCCACCGGTACGAGGTCAACAACGAGTACCGGGCCGCCCTGGAGCAGCACGGGATGGCGATGTGCGGCTCCTCCCCCGACGGGAAGCTGGTCGAGATGATCGAGCTGCCGGAGCACCCGTACTTCGTTGGGTGCCAGTTCCACCCCGAGTTCCGGTCCCGGCCGAGGGACGCGCACCCCCTGTTCCGGGCGTTCATCGCGGCGGCGCTGGAGCATCAGGAGCGGGCGAAGCGTGAAGCGTGACATGCCAGCCACCACGGTCGCGGTCGGCGCGGTTCGCGTGGGCGCGGGGCAGCCGCTGGCGCTGATCGCCGGGCCCTGCGTCATCGAGGGGGAGGACTTCACCCTCCGGGTGGCGGAGCGGGTCCAGGCCATCTGCCAGCGGGCGGGTTTCCCGCTCATCTTCAAGGCATCCTATGACAAGGCGAACCGGTCCTCGGGCCGCTCGTTCCGGGGGCCCGGGCTGGAGGAGGGCCTGCGGATCCTCGAGAAGGTCCGCGGCGCGACCGGCCTGCCGGTGACGGCGGACGTCCACGACGTCGGCCAGGTGGCGGCCGTGGCGGACGCGGTGGACCTGCTCCAGATCCCGGCGTTCCTCTCCCGCCAGACCGATCTCCTGGTGGCCGCGGCCAAGACCGGGAAGCCGGTCAATGTGAAGAAGGGGCAGTTCCTCGCGCCGCAGGACGCGAAGAACATCGTCGAGAAGGTCGTGGGCGCGGGGAATCCGCATCTTCTGCTGACAGAGCGGGGGACCACCTTCGGGTACAACAACCTGGTGGCGGACATGCGGGCGCTCCCGATCCTGCGCGCCTTCGGCTGCCCGGTCGTCTTCGACGCCACCCACAGCGTCCAGCTCCCGGGGGGCGCGGGCACGGCCTCGTCGGGACAGCGGGAGTTCGTGGCCCCGCTGGCCCGGGCGGCCGTGGCGGTGGGGGTGGACGCGCTCTTCCTCGAGGTCCACCCCGATCCGGACCGGGCCCCCTCCGACGGCCCCAACATGATTCCCCTGGAGGTGCTGTCTCCGCTGCTGGGGGCCGTGCGGCGGGTGCGCGAGGCCGTCGGCGACGGGAGCTAGCTTCACCCGAAGCGCAGCGGCCGCGCGCGGCCGCC
>DASYVA010000199.1 GCA_036000645.1 Candidatus Methylomirabilis sp. | reverse complement strand
CCACTCGGCCACGGTGCCGGCCCTGGGGGTCACCTACGGCCGGGGGGCCATGACCACGAACCTGATTGACGTCATGTACGCGGACGTCATCATGCCCACCTCCAACTGGGCCGAGTGCCACCCGGTCAGCTACAAGTGGGTCATGAAGGCGAAGGAGCGGGGGGCGAAGATCATCCATGTGGATCCCCGCTTCACCCGGACCTCTGCCACCGCCGATATCTGGGCCCCCATCCGGTCCGGGACGAACATCGTGTTCTTCGGCGGGCTGATCAACTACGCGATCCAGAAGCGGAAGTACCACCACGACTACGTGGTGCTCCACACCAACGCGGCGTTCCTTCTCGACCCGGAGTTCAAGAACGCCACCGAGCTGGACGGGCTCTTCACCGGCTACGACCCGGCGAAGCGGAGCTACGACCGGAAGACCTGGCGGTACCAGCTCGACGAGAACGGGAACCCGAAGAAGGACACGACCCTCCAGCACCCCCAGACAGTCTTCCAGCACTTCAAGCGGCAGTACAGCCGGTACACCCCCGAGATGGTGGAGAAGGTCTGCGGCCTGCCCAAGGAGAAGTTCCTCCAGGTGGCCGAGCTGTACTGCTCCACCGGCGCCCCGGACAAGGCCGGCACGATCAGCTACGCCCTGCAGCTCAACCAGTCCACCAACGGCGTCCAGCAGATCCGGTCCCTCACGATCCTCCAGCTCCTGCTGGGCAACATCGGCATCAAGGGGGGCGGGGTCGTGGCGCTCCGCGGGCACAGCAACGTCCAGGGCGCGACGGACATGGGCACCCTCTACCACATGCTGCCTGGCTATCCGCCGATGCCGCTCCGGGACCCCCACCCGACCTACAAGGACTTCGCCGAGAAGGTCTACCCCCGGTCGGGCTACTTCTCCAACATGGGGAAGTTCATGGTCAGCCAGCTCAAGGCCTGGTACGGGGACGCGGCGACCAAGGAGACCGACTTCGCCTACGACTACCTGCCGAAGCGGGCCACCGAGGACGACTACTCGCACCAGCACATGCTGGTGGAGATGGTGAAGGGCAAGGTGAAGGGGTTCATCGTCATGGGACAGAACCCGGCGGTGGACAGCCCGAACGCCAAGATGGCTCGGGAGGGCCTCCGGAACCTGGAGTGGATGGTCGTCCACGACCTCTTCGAGACCGAGACCGCGGCGGTCTGGAAGGCGCCCGAGGTTGCAGATCCAAAGGCGGTCAAGGTGGAGGTCTTCTTCCTGCCGGCGGCCCCGGCAGCGGAGAAGGACGGCTCCCTCACCAACACCATGCGCCTGCTCCAGTGGCACGTGAAGGCGGTGGAGCCGCCCGGGGACGCCCGGTCGGATGCCGCCTTCATCGTGGACCTGGGGCTGCGCATGAAGCAGCTGTACGCCGGCTCCAAGGCGAAGAAAGACCGGCCCATCCTGGACCTGGTGTGGGACTACAAGCCCCAGGGGGAGAAGGTCGAGCCGACCATGGAGCTGGTCCTGAAAGAGGTCAACGGGTATGCCACACAGGACATCATGAAGGACGGCCAGGTCGTCTACAAGAAGGGTCAGCCCATCAAGGGGTTCGGCGACTGCCGCGACGACGGGAGCACCGCCTGCGGGAATTGGATCTACAGCGGTGTGTACCCGGAGGAGGGGAAGAACCTGGCGCTGCGGCGGGAGAAGGCGGCGCCCGGCGACTATCTGGCCCACAACTGGGGCTTTGTCTGGCCGGCCAACCGCCGGATCCTCTACAACCGAGCCTCGGCGGACGCCCGCGGACGCCCCTGGAGCGAGAAGACCAAGGTCATCTGGTGGGATCCGGCCCAGAAGAAGTGGGTCGGCAACGACGTGCCGGACTTCAAGGCCGACCTGCCCCCCGACGCTCCGAAGTTCGCCGACGGGCCCTTCAAGGGGCTGAGCGGCCAGGACGCCTTCATCATGCGGGCGGACGGCAAGGGGGCCCTCTTTGGCGTGGTGCTCGACGGACCGTTCCCGGAGCACTACGAGCCGTACGAGGCCCCGATCAAGAACCTCCTCTCCCGGGTGGACAAGAACCCGTTGGCGAAGGTGTGGGATATCGGGGACAAGAACCGGCTCGGCAAGCCCGAGGAATTCCCGATCGTGCTCACCACCTACCGGCTGACCGAGCACCACGCGGCCGGCATGTCCCGCCACGTCCCCTGGCTCTCCGAGCTGTTCGTCGGTCACTTCATCGAGATGAGCCCCGACCTGGCCACCGAGAAGGGGATCCAGAACGGGGAGATGGTGACCGTCCTGAGCGCCCGCGGCAAGATCCGCGCCCGAGCCATGGTCACCGACCGGTTCCGGCCGTTCATCATTAACGGCAAGAAAGTCCACCACGTGGGCATCCCGTGGCACTGGGGTTACCAGGGAGCCATCCCGAGCTCCAAGGGCGACATCACCAACGACCTCGTGGCCAGCCTGGGAGATCCCACCACCTTCATCCAGGAGAGCAAGGCGCTCCTCTGCGACGTCCGGAAGGGGGAGGTCTAGCGATGGCCAGAGCCCTGGCGATGTTCACCGACACCTCAGTCTGCATCGGCTGCCGGGCCTGCCAGGTCGCGTGCAAGCAGTGGAACCAGCTCACCTGGGAGGAGCCGGTCTGGACCGGGAGCTACCAGAACCACCCCCACTTCACCGACAAGACCTGGCGGCTCGTCCGGTTCGTCGAGAAGAAGGACGCCAAGGGAGACCCGAAGTGGCTCCTGATGTCCGACGTCTGCAAGCACTGCGTGCAGGCCGGCTGCCTGGAGGCCTGCCCGACCGGGGCCATCTACCGGACGGAGTTCGGCACGGTCAACGTGAACCAGGACATCTGCAATGGCTGCCGGTACTGCGTCTCGGCCTGCCCCTTCGGGGTCATCTCCTTCAACACCGGGACGGGGCGGGTCAACAAGTGTACCTTCTGCAACGACCGGATCCACGAGGGCATGCCCACCGCCTGCGCGAAGACCTGCCCGACCGAGTCCATCCAGTTCGGGTACCGTGACGAGCTGGCGGAGAAGGCGCGCAAGCGGCTGGAGGTCCTGCGCCAGCAGGGGGAGATGGACGCCCAGCTCTACGGCGTGGATGACGACGTGGTGGGCGGGCTCAACGCTTTCTTCCTCCTCCTGGACAAGCCGGAGGTCTACGGCCTGCCCCCGAAGCCGGTGTCGCTCCCGCAGCGGAAGGTCCCCCTGGACTCCGGGTGGAGCATCCTCTCGGCCGTCGGCGTGGCCATCGGCGCCGTCGTGGCCTTCCGCGAGCGCGGGCAGTCCAGGTAACAGCCAGTTGGCTGACGGCGGGGGGACGCCCCCGCTTTCGCAGGGGAGGAGACCCGATGACCCAGCCACCCGAGTGGCCCTGGCTGATTGACCTCTACTTCTTCCTGGGCGGGATCGCGGGGGCGTCCTACGTCCTGGCCGCCATCGCCGACAACTTCGGGTCGGCGGAAGACCGGGGGATGGTCCGGATCGGCTATCTCCTCGCCTTCGCCATCGCCCCCGTCATCGCGCTCATCCTGATCGTTGACCTCGGAATGCCCCAGCGGTTCTTCCACATGCTCTGGGTCCCCAAGCCCTCGACGGCCATCGGGGAGGGGGCGATCAACATCCTGGGATTCCACTTCAAGCCCTACTCCCCCATGAGCGTGGGCGCATGGGGCCTGGGGATCTTCGGCGCCTTCGCGGCGGCCGGGGCCTACCTGAGCTGGAACGAGCGGCCGGACAGCGTCGGCCTCCGCCGGACGCTGGGCCTCTTTGGGGGCCTCTTTGCCTTCTTCCTGGCGGCGTACACCGGCCAGTTGATCTCCGCGACGGCTCAGCCCCTCTGGATGGATAGCCGGCTGGGCGGGGCGCTCTTCCTGGTGGTGGCCGCCAGCGGGGCAGGGGCGACGCTGGCCCTGATCCTCCAGCTCCGGGAGGGAGGGCCGGCCCGGACCCTCGCCAAGCTCCGGCGGACCTACACCTGGTGCCTGATCCTCCAGGCGGTGGTGCTCGCGGCCTACCTCTGGAACGTATCGGGGGGCACTCCAAAGACCGCGCGAGCGCTCCAGCTCCTGCTCAGCGGGTCCTACGCGCTGCCGTTCTGGGGCGGCGCCGTGATCCTCGGGTTGGCCGTCCCCCTGATCCTGGAGTTCCGCGATGGATTCCCCGGGGGATACCGCCAACCGGCGGGGGCGACCCTCACGGCAGCCGCCATCTTGATCCTGCTGGGTGGGTTCCTGACGAAGTTCCTGATCTTCGCCGCGGGGCAGGCCCTGGGGGTGACGGCGTGAGGGGGCGGCGGGCCCGGGCATGCTGAGGGAGTACCCCTGGGAGAACGTCGTCCGGGCCCTGGAATTATTGAAGCGGCGGCGGCCGCCCCTGGGAGAGTTGCTGAGCTTCCACGGACAGGTTCTGGAGGCCCAGCACCAGACGGTCGCCGAGATTGACGTCGGGGCCCTGGCGGGGCCGGAGGCGCTTGGGCGGCTCCGGGAGGGAGCCCCCGTCGCCGCACCGGCAGCGCTGCCGGTAGACTGGGCGGCCACGGAGGCGCTCTTCTGGCGCCTCGCGCCCCTGATGCAGGCCAGGGCAGGCGCGCCGGCGGGTGCGGTCGCGCAGTCGCTGAAAAGTGGGGAATGCGGCCTCCGAGACCTCGTCCAGGATTGGCTCGCGGGCGGGGAAGAGGTGGCGCGCCTCACCGACGCCCACGGGCTGCCGGAAGCCCTCCTCCCGTTCTGGCTTCAGGCGAGCCTCCGCCCGAGCCTGGAGGCCGTCGCGGCCCGCCTGCAGCCCCTGGCAGAGGAAGCCGAGTGGTCGCGGGGGCTCTGCCCGGTGTGCGGGTCGCCTCCGGCCACCGCGGAGCACCGGGGGCAAGACACCACCGCGCACCGCTACCTGCACTGCGGATTGTGTGGCTGCCAGTGGCGGTTCCGCCGGGGGGAGTGCCCGTTCTGCGGGAACCGGGACCACCAGCGGCTGATTCTGCTGTTCGACGAGGCGGACAAGCGGTGCCAGCTGGAGGCGTGTCGCGCGTGCCGGCGGGCGCTGAAGCTGATTGACAACAAGGATTTCTTCGGATTGATTCCCTGGCTGGAGGACCTGGGGAGCCCCCACCTGGAACTGATCGCGGCCGAACGCGGGTTCAGCATGGCCCCGGTTCGGCCAGGGGAGCCAGAGCCGGGTCCGGCGGTCACCCCGGGTCCCGGGGGCAGAGAAAGGGGTGAGGGATGATGGGCCTCCGCACCGTGTACGGTATGGTAACGGCCGTGGATGCCAAGGGGCGCGAGCTGCGGCTCAAGGAGACGGAGGTCACGTTCTGCCGCGTCTGCTGCAGTGAGGGCACGCGGATCCTGGGGGAGAACCAGGAGGCGCTCCCCCTGGAGGAGGTGCAGGCCGGGGACGAGGTCAAAGTGGAGGTCGTGGATGAGGGCGGACGGCTGCACCTGAAGCAGCTCACGGTCCTCCGCCCCGCCTGGAAGACCCTGACGAGCTTCGAGAGCTAGGTCCCGTCGCAGCAGGAGCCGACCGACACCCCGGGGGAAGGAGTGTTCCTCCGGGGTTTTGTTTTCCCCGCCCCCTCGTCCGGTCCGGATGCCTTCCCCGCCACGTCCCGGTACCAGCGGGGATGGTGGCGGCGGGCCCACTCGGCATCTACGAACCCGAACAGGATGCCCCGGAGGGACTCCCGGGTGCGCGGGTGCACCAGGGCCATGGTGAGGTGTCCGGCCACCACCGGGAGCAGGATATAGGTGGTAACCTCGTGAAGGAAGGCGACTGCAGCCCCTAGGCTCGAGCGGGGCGGGAAGATCCAGAGGAAGAGGCCCGTCGCGGTCGCGAGGAGAAGGCTGAGACCGGTCACGAGGGTGTTCAGTTTCTGCCCGCCGTTGAACTGGCCGACCTCTCCCCCCGCATCCGGGTCGTTCCTGAGCCAGCGGGGCAGGTCCCAGAGAAAGCGCCGGTCGGCGCTGTCCATCTGTACGAGGGCCCGGCCGGTCCGACGCAGGACTCGACGGTCACCGAGCAGCGCGACCAGAACGGGGAGGAGAAGGACGGCCACACCCGCCAGCAGGTGCAGGCGTAGCCCGACCCGCCGGTCGTAACCCAGCATGAGCGCCTGGAGCCAGCCGAAGCGCAGGAAGAGGCCGCTCAGGAGGAGGACGAGCGTCGGGAGGGCGATGCTCCAGTGGAAGGCCCGCTCCGTGGCGCTGAACCGGACGATGACGGGCGCGCGGCCCTCGGCCGCGCGGGCCAGCTCAGGCCCTTCCAACCCCTCGCCTTCCGAGATGCAGGACGATGGCCGGCCCATCCCTCGTTCCCAAAGCGGGACTGACCCGCAGGCGACGCGCCGGAAGCCTAGCAACGACCCCCGGCCCTGTCAATCCGCCGGCGCCTTGCGCCGGGGAGAACGGATAGATATACTGTGGGCGCCTGACGGCGACCGTCCGTAGGAGAACGTCCCCCGGGGCGCGCATGCCCATCATCTACCGGTACAGGAGCAAGGATTTCACCCCCGAGGAGGTCGGGGTGGTCCGCGAGCAGCCCTTCACCATCGTGGTGAATGGCCGCGAGCTGGCCACCCTGATGAGCACCCCGGTCAAGCTGGATTGCCTGGTGCTGGGGTTCCTGGCCTTCGAGGGGATCATCCGCGGCCTGGAGGACATCGCGCACCTGGAAGTCAACCCGGAGGAGGGGTTGGCCGAGATTCGGCTCCGGGGCTCCTTCACGCCGCCGAAGCGCCAGATCTACACCTCCGGGTGCAGCGGCGGTGTGACCTTTTCGAACACCCTGCTGGACCACGCCCCGGTCCTCCTGGAGCGGACGCTGGACCCCGACAGGGTCTTCCCCCTGATGCGCCTCCTGTACGAGGCCGCCACCCTGTACCAGCAGACGCGAGGGGTCCACGCCGCCGCGCTCGCCGACGACGAGAAGCTCCTCATCGTGGCCGAGGACGTGGGCCGGCACAACGCC
>DASYVA010000198.1 GCA_036000645.1 Candidatus Methylomirabilis sp. | reverse complement strand
AAGCGAGTCGCGGAGTCGATGCGCCCACCCCCCGCCCCTTCCGACCAGGGCATTGGACGCTCCCGGGGTGGGCGCGTCATGGCGCGCCCCTCGATCCGCCCGGGGATGCGCCCGCTGATCCGCCCTCCGATCCGCCCGGGGGCTTCGGCTTGGGCTCCTCCGGGAGGAGGTTCGTCTTCGCTTGGCGTTGCCGATTCCAGATCTCCTCCTCCACGGAGTCTCGGTCTCTCCCGTAGGCCGCGGCGCTGACGTCCCTCACCGCCCGGGCCCGCTCCGGCGAGCCGGCGGGGAGCGCGGTGGTCCGGAGGGTGAAAGGCGCCCCTTGCCCGGCCCCGATGCACGGGCGGCAGGCGGCCTGGTAGGTGGCGAGGCGGGACAGGTCGTGCTCGTTCAGCTCGGGGGCGAAGTGGCGCTGGAGGAAGAAGGCGTCCTCGGGCGAGCAGGTGAAGACCAGCTTGGTGCGGGCGTTGGCGGCCAGGGCCTCGCGCATCTCCTTGTTGAGCTGGCCCATGTGCTGGTGGGCGAGGACGAGAGCGAGCCGGTAGCCGCGGGCCTCGGCCAACAGGTCCTCGAAGGATCGGGGGAGGACCAGGTAGTTGTGCATCTCGTCCACGTACAGGGCGGTGTCGGGGCGGTCTTCCTCGGGAACGGAGGCCCTCCGCATGCAGGCCTGCCACACCCGGGCGATCACGAAAGCTCCCAGAAGCCGGGAGGTCTCCTCCCCCAAGGTGCCCTTGGGGATCCGGACCAGCAACAGACCACCGGTGTCGAGGAGGGCGGGGATGTCGAGGCGGGAGGAGGACTGGCCGACGATGGCCCGAACCGGTCCCCGGAGGAGGAAGGCCCGGAGCTTGTTGAGGAGCGGGGCGATGTGCTGGGCCCGCTGGGCCTCAGGGATCCGCTCGTACCACCGCCAGAAGGTGGCCAGACCGGTGGCGTCGGTGGCCAGCCGGTCGCGGATCTCCATCCGCCACCCGGGGTCGGTGAGCAGCAGCGGAATCTCCGCCAGGGTGGCTCCCTTGGTTCGGGTCAGGGTGAGGCAGGCGGCCCGCATGACGTCGTCGGTCCGCGGTCCCCACCACGGCTCGTAGATCCGCTTGAACACCCCCAGGACGTGGTCCACCACGAGGTCCGGGTCATCGCCGGCGAGGACGTCCAGGCCTACGGCGGAGTCCCTATCCTCGGGGTCGATCACGCAGGTCCGCTCCTCCGACCCGGGGGGCAGCCGCTCTAGGAGCGCGTTCACCAGGTCCCCCTTGGGGTCGATCACCACCGCCGAGCGCCCGAGCGCCGCGTCCTGGAGGACGAGCTGAGCGAGGAGGGTGGACTTCCCCGTGCCGGTCTCCCCGATGACGTGGATGTGGTGGCGAGCGTCCTCCACCGAGATCGCCGCGGCCCGCTCGATCCCCGCGTGGTGGTCGGCGATCCCCAGGACCTTCCCGTCCCGAGGGAGCTCCCTGGGAGCGGGCACCGTGGTGGCGGCGGCCCGCTCCAGCCCGGGGATCGAGGCGCTCCCGGGCAGGGTGGCGATCTGGGCGAGTTCGGGGACCGACAGGAGGTAGGGGCGGCGGAGCCGCCGCTCACCGATGGCTCGGAGACCCCCCCGAACCCTCCGACGTCGGAATCCGTTCCTCCCCTCGAACAGGGCGAAGGCGCCTGCTAGGGCGTGGATCCGCCCGCGGGCCTGGGGCCTCTCGGGAGAGCGCGCGACGACCCGGAGGAGGCACCGCCACAGGGGAGAGGCCGCCTTGACCAGGATCGCCCGGACGTCGGCCTCGAGGGAGGGGTCCGGGGCTGGGCGGTGACTGGCGGCGTCTCGACCCTGTCGCCAGGCCAGCCGGCTGGGCCTGCCCCCGGCCCGCAGGGCCCTGGCCGCCCGGCGGAGGCCGAGCCGGGCCCTAGCGGTGACCGGTCGAGCGAGTACCTGGATGGCCGCGGCCTCCTGATCGCGGAGGGCTCCCAGGGCGGCGTGGGCGAGCGACAGGGGGTTGTCCTCGGCGACGCCCCCCACCGGGAACCACTCGGGCTCGGCGAGGACCAGGTCTGAGGTCTCGATGGGGACGCCCTTCGCCCGAGCGATCTCGACCAGCGGGTCGTCGGGGTCGGCGGCGGTCCTGGCCCCTGGCCAGGCCACCTCGACTGCCCGCTCCACCAGCCCGGGCGGCACCGACCTGGGGACCCACATGGACACCTCGACCTGCTCCGGTCGGGCGGTGATCTCCCACGCGAGATAGGGCTGGCCCCACAGGGCCCGGCGCCACCAAGGCCGGAGGAGGGCGTGGAGGCCCATCCAGAGCGTCCCGGCCCCGGAGGGATCGGTCTCCCCGGGCGGGAGGATCCGGATCCGCCGGGCGTCCCGGATGATCCTGCGGTCCCGCCATGCCCGCCACGCGGCGGCGACGATGATGACCACGAGCGCCGCCGCCGCAGCGCCGATAAGAAGGCGGACAGCGTCCGGGAGCCACCCGAAGAGCCCGCCGAGCACCCTCCAGGGGTCCTCCAGGAACCGGACCACGGCGTCGACGATGCGTTCCTGGCGGGGGCTCACCGGTCCCACCCCACGTGGAGGTGATCGCCGTGATCGGCCGTGAACACCCTGACGCTCTTGTGGTGGAAGGACCATGGTCCCCCGAGCTCGTCGGGGAGCAGTGTCAGGGGCAGCTGGAGGACCATCTCCATGGCATCCAGGGCCGCCGGGTTGGCGAGCGATACGGACTCCCCATCGATGACGGCGATGTCCACCGCCCGCCCGAAGACATGGTTCGAGGGGGTAAGCGTTCCCCGGACGTAGTAGGAGTGCCCGGTGATCAAGGGTCCCACCGGACCCAGGTCGTGCCGCTCGGCGAGGTGCAGCAGGATCTGGAGGACCCGGGGATCGACCCTCCCGGCGGCCACGTCCGCCCTGGCCTCTGGCCGCCACGAGATCCGGGGGTGGGTGAGGGCCATGGCCGCGAGCTCCCCCGCCTGGCAGGTCCGGCCCCGAGGGTCCCCGGTCCGCTCAGGGTGGAAGTCGACATGGATGACGTGCTCGAAGCCGCTCCCCGCCCGATAGGTGATCAGATGGTTGACGTCGAACGCCTCGCGGTGCTCCTCGATCCACCAGACAACGGGGTCCAACGTGGCCGGGGCACCGGGGCGGGTGTAGTCCTCGGCGTTGCAGTAGGCGTGCTGGCTCCACGTTTCCCCGCTGGCGTACGGCCCCCGGGTCTTCCGGACGCTGCAGATCCCCAGGGACTGGAGGTCGGGGAATTCCTCGAACAGCGCGGCCCGGAACCGCTGCACCGCCGGCGTGGGTCCGGCGGTCGCGGCCCCGCACCCCACCCCCGGGACGGGAGCGGAGCCCTCCTCGCCGCTCACGGCTCCGACGGCGGCGCCGATGAACAGCACGGGGATCAGGAGCACGAGCCCCGCCGCGCAGGCGAGCTTCTTCAGCCCCTTCACGGCCCGTCCTCCCCGGTGAGGTCTGCGGGGCTGGAGGTGGCCAGGCGGTGCTCCGCCTCGGACGCCACGACCTGGAGCGCGGCCCGCTCGGTGCCGACGGCGAGGATGCCGTGGCCCTTGTCGCAGGTGAGGAGGTAGCTCTTCTCCCCGTCGGAGAGGTTGAACACCCGGGCGAGGGCCTCGGCCTCCTGGGGCTCCTCACGGAGGAGCACCTGGTGGGCGGCGTTGGCCACCATGGCGCGGCCGAGGTCGGTGGAGAGAAGGTCCCCCACCTCCTGGGTGATGGCGGTGAGCCCGCACCAGTGCTTGCGAGCCGACTTAGCCAGGCGCTGGAGGAACCTGGCCCCCGCGCCCCCGGCGGCGGCCACCAGCCACCAGGCCTCGTCGACCACCACCACCCGAGGCCGGCGGTCCCCGCGGGCCACCCGCCGCCAGATGGCATCCAGAGCGACCAGGGTGCCCGCGGTCTTCAGCTCCTCCGAGACCAGGTCCCTGAGCGAGAAGACCACCAGGTGGCCCTCCGGGCGCACCGTGGTGGGCCTGTCGAACAGGGCCCGCCGGGACCCCGAGGTGTAGGGCTCGAGGCGTCCGGCCAGCGCGAGGCCGTCGGGCCGCTGCCGCAGGTGGCCGAGGACGTGGGCCAGGAGGGGAGCGGGGCGGGCGTGGGTGCGGGGGTCAGAGGTGATCCCGGCCTCCGAGTAGGCGGCCAGGATCGCCCGGTCGAGCGCGGCCTTCTCCTCCTCCGAGACCTTCTCCAGCAGGGACGACACCAGGGCGTGCACGAACAAGGCCTGGTCGGCCAGCGCGTCCGGGTCCCCCGCGTGGGCGAGGTCCAGGGGGTTCAGCCGCTCGCCGTTGGTGCCGAGGCGAATGACGGTCCCTCCGACGCCCTGTGCAAGGCGCTCGTACTCGTTCTCCGGGTCGATGACGAGCACCTCGATCCCGGCGTAGAGGGAGCGGAGGATCTGGACCTTGGCGAGGTAGCTCTTGCCAGCCCCGGAGCGGGCCAGGATCACCTGGTTGTGGTTGTCGAGAGCGAACCGGTCCACGAAGATCAGCCCGCCGGTGGTGGCGTTCCGGCCCAGGAAGATGCCGCCCGAGGCCTCCAGCTCCGCACTGGCGAAGGGGAAGGATGCCGCCAGGGCCTTGGTGTCGAAGGTGCGCCGGAGCCTGAGGGCGTCGATCCCCAGCGGCAGCGTGGTCACCCAGCCTTGGGGCGCCCGGAAGGTCACAGGCCGGGTGTCGAGCAGGAGCGAGGCGCACAGCGACCGAACCCGGCTGACCTCCCGCTCGAGGGCCTCCTCGTTCGGGGCCCGGACGGTCACGTACAGCCCCACCCGGAACAGCCGTCCCTCCCCCCGGGCCAGCTCCCCGGCCAGCTCCGCGGCGTCGTGGGCGGCCGCCTCGAGGCCGGGATCCCTGAGCTGCTCCCGCTTGGCCTCGATCCGGCGGGTGGACTCGAACCGGGCGAGCTGGCGGCGGAGGTGCCGGGCCGCCTCGGCGTTCCCCACCGGCTCCACGTGGAGGGCCACGTCCACCGGCCCCGGATAGGCCAGCAGCGGTGCGAGCCACCCCGGCGAGACCTCTCGGGGGTAGCCGGTCACGGCGAAGCTCTCGCACCAGGTCTCACCGGCGCGGAGGCGACGAGGAAGGATCTCCATCGCCTCGGGTCCGAGCACCCCGCCCGGCGGCGGAGGCGGCGCCTTGCGGCGGAGGAGGGTGGCGGTGTTCACCAGCTCCCCTTCACCGGTTCGGGCCCCAGGAAGGCTCCGCGGGGAGGCGGGGCCGCCTCCGGGTCGGAGGCCCGGACCAGCAGCTCGGCGGCCTGTTCGGCCTCGAGTCGAGAGAGCCGGACCCCCATCCCCCGCAGGAGCGCGGCCGACTCCTCGACGCGGTGATCCAGGCGGGCCACGGCCTCCTCAGGAGCGCCACCCTGAGGCTCCCGGAAGCACACCAGGACCTGCCGCTCCAGCACGTCGCGGCGGCTGGCGAGGGACCGGAGGAACGCGGCGTGTTCCCTGGCCGCCTCCTCCAGCGCGGGGTGCGGGAGCCTGCCGGCCCGCTCCTCGAGCGCCTCGATGACGGCCCGAAGGTCGGCCCTGCCCGAGCGCACCAGGAACTGGACCGGCGCGTCCAGGGCGTTCAGCAGCCGGGCGAATCCCTCCACGAGCGCCCGCTGCTCGGTTTCCGAGCGGAGGCCGAAGTTGAGTGACGTGGCGCGGCACACGGCCGTCGCGCCCTGGGGGCCCAGGTCGATATGGCCGTCGGACGCGCCCTCCACCGGAAACTCCAGCGGCGCCACGGGCTCGGCAGCCCCGAAGAACCAGTCGGGAGGCGGTTCCACGCCGTCGGGGGCCAGGACCCTCCGCCTGGGCTTGCGGAAGTGGCGGAGGGCGGCGAGGCCGATCCGCTCCCACGTGCTCCCCTCCGGGGAGGTGGTGGCCCAGACAAGCCCCACGAGGGCGATCGGCACACCGACCGCAGCGAAGAGCGGCAGGGGGACCCGTTCCCCGAACCCGAAGTACAGAAGGGCAAGCACGAGGCCGTGGCCGCCCAGGATCAGGAGCTGGCGGGCGGTCAATCCGGCGAAGATGCGGTCGGCCATGTCCACGTCGGCCGGGACGCGCACCCTCACGCCGGGGTCACCGCCTTGGCCGCGGCTCGGGCCGCGTGCTTGATCTGGAAGACGGCCCGAGTCCCCGCCTGGGAGAAGGCCGCCTTCAGCATCCAGAACGGCACCTTGAACAGGAAGTACAGGAGGGTCCCGATCACCAGGATGTCGATGAACCCGCTCCCGATGGGGAGCCCGAGCACCCCGTCGGAGGTGAGCATCACCAGGAACGCCGCCGCCAGGAGCAGGGATTGGGCCACCGGCGCGGCCAGCAGGGCCAGGACGGCCCGCCACCACGCCTGGGCGTATCCCTCGGTCTGGGGGAGCGCGTGGCAGATCAGCAGGAGGGGCGCCGCCGCCGCCAGGACCACCAGGGCGGCGGCCCTGATGACGTAGGTGATGATCACGAGGATCCCGAAGGCGATCAGCGCCAGGGCCAGGAGGGCCAGGAATGGGTTCCCGAGGGCCGCGTCGTCCAGGGACCGGACCATCAACCGCGACACCTCGGAGGGCGACAGAGAGCCCAGCACCCCCCGCGCCAGCGCGTTCGACAGGTCGATGAGGTAGCGCAGGACGATCAGGCTCACGTTGGCCGCGATCGCCCCGACCAGAAGGCGAGGCAGGAGCTCCTTGGCGGTGAGCTGGGAGGAGAGCCCGCCGCCCACGGTGACCAGCCCCGCCCCGAACAGGAGGAACAGGAGCAAGAGGGCGTCGGCGATCCCCAGGGAGATCCCCCACAGCTGGACGATGCGGTCGTTGGTGGCAACGGCGGGGGTGGAGAAGACGGTTCGCCCGAAGAAATCGAAGACGGGGCGGAGGGCCGAGGTCACGAGGTTCGAGAACCACTGGCTGATCGCGTAGCGGATCCGGCCGATGAGATCGAAGAACCCGGGCTTCTCGGGCTCCGGGAACGGATCTTCCGGGGAAGGTTCGGGCTTCGGTGACGGACTCACGCTCGGCGTGGGAGAAGGTTCCTCCTGGGGACCGCGGTTTTCCGCGGCGGACGCGGAGGGAAGGGCGAGCACCACCCCGAGGGCCACGGCCGCGACGAGAAGGAGCCGCACCACGCCCTACTCACCCAGGATCCGCTTGACGATCCCGATGACCACCGGGGCGAGGAGGGCCAGCGACAGGCCGATGAGCGCCGACTTGGCGGCACCCTTCGCCTTCTCCACCCCGGCGGGGTCCCCTCCCGCGATGACGTACCGGACCCCGGCGTAGGTCAGGGCGAGGATCGACAGCGTCACCAAGACCGCCACCAGGGCGTTGCGCAGGCCGTCCAGGATCTGGACGATCCGCTCCATCCCTTGGGCCTGAGCCAGCAACGCCGCCAACTCCATCGCTTCCTCCATCCCGTTCCGTTGGACCCGCGTTCTTTCAATTGGGCCGGGCCCGGGGAGGGAGCCGAGGATCGCGCGCTCCCGTCGATTGGCCGGCACTCTCGGTCTCCCGTCCCGCGGGACCGGCACCTCTACAAAGAGGGGAACAGCGCTGGAGGTGTTCGAAGTTTCCGTGTAAGGGCGGCGACTTTTCGTGCAAGGTCGGGGGTGTAAGGTCCGTGAAGGGTTCGTGCAAGGTCGATGTCAGGACTCACCGAGCCACGCGCGCAGCCGCTCTCTGGCGCGGTGGCGCCGGCTCTGTGCGGCCCGCAGCGACACCCCGAGCCTTCCCGAGATATCCCTCATCGCCCCGCGAGTGGCGAGGACAAGTTCGAGGTCTTCCCGGGAGAGCACCCCTTCCCTGACGGCTTCCGCGAGCACGTCCCCTGGCTCCGGGCCCGGCGTCGCCGGGACCTTGGAGGCCGCGACCTCCGGCCCAAGCTCCTCGGTCCTCTCGGTCCAGTCGATGGCCTCCCGCAAGGCGGCGAGTGCCCTCCACCGGGCCGCGTTCAGCAGGCGGGTGGCGACCCGGTGCGTGGAAGGGTCGACTGCCGCCGCCCCCTCCCACAGACCCGCCAGGAGCTCCGCGTCGAGGTCCTCCGGATCGAGCACCCGCCAGACGGCCAGCCTGGCCCGGACGGTGAGAAGCCCCGGGAGGAGAAGCCACAACAGCAGGGCCGCTGCGTCCTCGTCGCCCGTCCTGGCCTCCAGGCAGAGGGCGGCCAGGGCGGCGTCCGCCGCCTCCCAGGACCCGTCGCCTGCCCGACATGCCGCGACGAGCTCCTCGATGTCGGCGAAGCGCCGCAGGGCCTCCTGGCCCCCCCGCCAGCGCCGGAACGCCGCGGCAAGGGCGCCGGAGTCCCGCCGGGCGAAGTCGCCCTCGATCCTCGCGCCAAGATCCACGCCCCGGACGTTGCGGGGGGGACCTGACACAGACCTTGCACGAACCTCTCACGAGGTTCCTCCCGCC
>DASYVA010000197.1 GCA_036000645.1 Candidatus Methylomirabilis sp. | reverse complement strand
TGTCCCACAATTTATCTCGTTTGTATTAGTTGGGGCAGGCCCCGGTCATCTTACCTTGCAAAACACCTTGTTCCCGTTCCGGGTTCCCGCCCGCTTCCGTGTCTGTGCCTTCGCGGCTACGTCGAGTGCTCGGCTCAGACGCCCACGTCCGATTCCGCAGCTCACTTCCGGGGCCGCTGGCTGCAAGGCGGGTCCCTCTACGGTGTGAACTGGCGCGACGTTGACCGCCGTCTCCCCCTGGGCTAGAGTGCTTCCAGGCCGGCCGCGGGCGGCCCCGGCGTGCCGCGGCGCATCGCCAAGCCGGCCGTACCTCCCATGAGCACCCTCTACCAGGATCTCGTGGAACTTCTCTCCCGCCAGGAAGCGGTAGCGGTGGCAACCGTCATCGCCTCCCGGGGCTCGACGCCGCGCGAGGTGGGGGCGAAGATGGTCATTCTGGACGACGGGCGGATCCTGGGGACCGTGGGGGGCGGCTGCGGGGAGGCCCAGGTCCTGTGGGAGGGAGTCCGGGTCCTGCGGGAGGGTCGGCCGCGCCTGACGGAGGTGGATCTCACGGGTGTGATTGACGACGAGAGCCCGACGAACTGCGGCGGGATCATGGAGATCTTCATTGACCGCCTGAGCTCGGCCGAACGCCCGGGCGCGGGGCTGCCCGCCGCCGAGGCGGTGGCGGCGGCCCGGGATGCCCTGGCCGCCCGCCGGCGGCTTGCCCTGGTGAGCATCGTCGCCGCCCCAGCCGCCTCCCCCATCCCCGCCGGGACGCGCTTCGGCGTCACCGAGGAAGGGATGCTCCTCGGAAGGGGGCTCGACCCCGCCTTCGGCGAGGCTGTCCTGGCGGCCGCGAAGGACGCCCTCGCCAGCGGCCGGAGTCGCCGACTGCGCCTCCCGGCCGCGGGGGCGGTCCCCGCGGTGGAGGCGTTCGTGGAGACGGTCTTGCCCCAACCCGAGCTCCTCATCGTCGGGGCGGGTCACATCGCCGTGCCGCTGGCGCGGATGGCGAAGTCCCTGGACCTCCGGGTGGTCGTCCTGGACGACCGGGCGGCCTTCGCCAACCCGGAGCGCTTCCCCGAGGCGGACCAGGTCATCGCCGCGAACATCCCGGCCACGATCAAGGGCTATCCCTTGACTCCTGACACCCACCTGGTGCTCGTCACCCGCGGCCATCAGCTCGACCAGGAGGCGCTGAAGCTCGCCATCCAGGCCCCGGTCGCCTACATCGGGATGATCGGGAGCAAGCGCCGGGTCCGGGCGGTCCTGGACCACCTGCGCCGCCACGGCGTCCCCGAGGAGCGCCTGGCCGCCGTCCACGCCCCGATCGGCCTCCCCATCGGCGCGGAGACCCCGGCCGAGATCGCGCTCAGCATCCTGGCCGAGATCGTGGCGGTCCGCCGCGCCAGCCGCCGCCGGCCTCCCCGCTGAGCCGTCCCTCCCATCGGGGATTGCCTAGACAGCCCCCAGACGCTATGTTAGTGGTATCGGGAGACTTCTTCCCTTTCCGCGGGATGCCCTGGCGAACGAATTGCAGGGGCTTGGGACGGCCGATCCTGTGCCCCTGCGCCCCCGGGAGGAGCGGATGACCGAGCTTCCCCTCCTGACGCCCACCCCCCCCCGCTGGCGGACCGCCCGGGCCCCCGTCATCCCCGGCCCCGTTCGCAAGCCGGAGTGGCTGAAGGTCCGGGCCCCCGGCGGTCCCAACTACATGCGCCTGAAGGGCCTCCTCCGGACCTTGCGGCTCCACACCGTCTGCGAGGAGGCCCACTGCCCCAACATCGGGGAGTGCTTCGAGGACCTCACGGCTACCTTCATGATCCTGGGGGATACCTGCACGCGCCAGTGCGCGTTCTGCGCGGTGACCCACGGGAAGCCGACGGAGCTGGACCTGGAGGAACCCCTCCGGGTGGCGGAGGCGGTGAGGACCCTCGGCCTCAAGCATGCCGTCGTGACGTCGGTGAACCGGGACGAGCTGGCGGACGGCGGTGCCGGCATCTTCGCCGCCACGATCCGCGAGATCCGGCAGGCCGCCCCCGATTGCACCGTGGAGGTCCTGATTCCCGATTTCCGCGGGAACTGGGATGCCCTCGCGGCCATCATGGCCGAGCGCCCCGAGATCCTGAACCACAACATGGAGACGGTGCCGCGCCTCTACCGGGAGGTCCGGCCGGGGGCGCAGTACGCGCGCTCCCTCGAGCTGCTCCACCGGGCGAAGGCCCTGGCGCCGGAGGGGCTGACGAAGTCGGGCATCATCCTCGGCTTCGGCGAGACGCGGGAGGAGCTGCTTGCCGTGATGGCGGATCTCCGAGGGATCGCCTGCGATATCCTGACGCTGGGCCAGTACCTCAGGCCCTCGACCCGGCACATCCCTATCACCCGCTTCTACCGGCCCGAGGAGTTTGACGAGCTGAAGCGGGAGGGGGAGAGGCTGGGCTTCCGGTGGGTGGAGGCCGGACCGTTGGTTCGGTCCAGCTACCACGCCCGGGGCCAGACGCAGCTCCTCCCCGCGGCGCGCTGATGGCCCGCCGGCTCCGCCCGCGGGGGAAGGCCGGCCAGGCGGCTCCAGCGGCCCGCAAGGTACGCAGCCCCCGCCCCGCCCCCGCTGCCGTGCGCAAGGAGCGCTCCATGGCAGATGCAGCCGTCACCGCCAAGGGGATCCCCCGCGACGTGGACAAGCCCGCAGCGGTGGACCTCCTCCGGCAGATGCTCCTGATCCGGAACTTCGAGGACAAGGCGGCCGAGATGTACGCCAAGGGCAAGATCGGGGGCTTCCTCCACCTGTACAACGGGGAGGAGGCGGTGGCAGTGGGGGCCATCTCCGTGCTCCGCAAGGAGGACCTGGTCGTCACCCACTATCGGGACCACGGGCACGCCCTGGCCAAGGGGTCGGACCCGGGCCGCTGCATGGCCGAGCTGTTCGGCAAGGCCACCGGCCTCTGCAAGGGGAAGGGCGGCTCCATGCACTTCTGCGACGCCTCGGTGGGGATCCTGGGCGGCTACGCGATCGTGGCCGGCCATCTCCCCCTCGCCACCGGGCTGGCCTTTGCCTTCCAGTACCAGGGAAAGGACAATGTCGTCCTCTGCTTCTTCGGGGATGGCGCCACCAACGGCGGGGACTTCCACGAGGCGCTGAACCTGTCCAGCCTCTGGAAGCTCCCGGTCGTCTTCATCTGCGAGAACAACCTCTACGGGATGGGGACCGCCCTCCGGAAGGCCTCGGCCCTCCTCGACATCCACAAGAAGGCGGCCGCGTACGACATGCCCGGGGAGCGGGTGGACGGGATGGATGTCTTCGCCGTGCGGGAGGCGACGGCCCGCGCCGTCGCCGCCGCCCGCGCAGGCGAGGGGCCGACGCTGCTCGAGGCCCTCTGCTACCGCTTCCGCGGCCACTCGATGGCCGACCCGGTCCTCTACCGGGGGAAGGAGGAGGAGCACGTCTGGCGGGCGCGGGATCCCATCACCACGCTGCGGGCCCGCCTGGAGGCAGAGGGGGTTCTCAGCACCGAGGAGTACGAGGCCCTGGAGCGGGAGGTCACTACCCGGATCGAGGAGGCGGTTCGCTTCGCCGAAGGAAGCCCGGAGCCGGCCCCCGAGGAGCTCTACACCGATGTCTACGCGCGGCCCTGATCCCGGAGGGACCCTGTGCCGGTAGTCACGTTCCGTGAGGCCGTGGCCGAGGTCCTCCGGGAGGAGATGCGGCGGGACCCTCGCATCTTCCTCCTGGGGGAAGACATCGTGGACTACGGCGGGACCTACGGCGTGACCCGAGGGTTCGCCGAGGAGTTCGGGGAGAAGCGGGTGAAAGACACCCCCATCGCCGAATCGGTGATCATCGGGGCAGCGGTCGGGGCGGCCATGGGGGGCCTCCGGCCCGTCGCCGAGCTGATGAACATCAACTTCGCCATGCAGGCGATGGACCAGATCGTCAACTCGGCCGCGAAGGTCCGCTACATGTTCGGGGGACAGACGAGCGCGCCGGTGGTCATCCGGACGGCCGGGGGCTCCGGGGTGCAGCTCGCGGCGACCCACTCCCAGAACTTCGAGGTCTACTTCGCCCACATGCCCGGGCTCAAGGTGGCCATCCCGGCCACGCCGAAAGACGCGAAAGGGCTCCTCACCACCTGCATCCGGGGGGAGGACCCGGTCCTCTTCGTGGAGCACGCGGCCCTCTACGGGACCCGGGGGGAGGTGCCGGAGGGGGAGCTCCTGATCCCGCTCGGCCAGGCGGAGGTGAAGCGGGCGGGGAAAGATTTAACCCTGATCTCCTACTCGCGGATGCTCCTGCTGGTCCTGGAGGCGGCGAGCCGCCTGGGCAAGGAGGGCATCGAGGCGGAGGTGGTGGACCTCCGGTCCCTCCGGCCGCTCGACGTGGCCACGATTGTCACCTCGGTCCGGAAGACCAACCGCGCCCTGATCGTCGAGGAGGACTGGTACTCCTTCGGCGTGGGGGCCGAGGTGGCCGCCCGGATCCAGGAGGAAGCCTTCGACGACCTGGATGCGCCGGTGATGCGGGTCGCCGTGGAGGAGGTTCCGCTTCCCTACGCCAAGAACCTCGAGAAGCTGGCCATCCCCAACGTGGACCGGATCATCGCCGGGGTGAAGCGGCTGCTCGGGCGCTGAGCGGGGAGGGACAGGGTGGCGACGGAAGTGGTGATGCCGAAGCTCGGCGCGGACATGCAGGAGGGGAAGATCGTCCGCTGGCTCAAGAAGGAGGGGGACCCCGTCAAGAAGGGCGAGATCATCGCCGAGGTGGAGACCGACAAGGCCGACATCGAGATGGAAGCCTACGCCTCCGGGGTCCTGCGGAAGATCCTCACTCCCGCGGGCCAGGTGGCCCCCGTGGGGACCCCGGTCGCGGTGATCGCCGACGAGGGAGAGGACGTCTCGGCCCTGGTGGCGGGCCGGGCCCCGGAGGCCGCAGCCGTCCCGGCCGCCGCGCCGGCTCCCAAGGCGGCGGCGCCTGCCCCGGCCCGCGATGAAGGCGGGGCGCCCGGGCGCGTGAAGGCCTCCCCCCTCGCTCGAAAGTTAGCCCGGGCGCGGGGCGTGGACCTGCGCCTGGTCCAGGGGAGTGGCCCGGGCGGCCGGGTCGTCCGGGCCGACATCGAGCAGGCCGCGGCCGCCGCGCCGGCGGCAGCCGTCACTGCGCCCCGCCCGGCGGTTGCCCCGCCCCGCCCCGCCCCGGCCCCCGCTCCGCCGGCTGCCCCGGCGATCCCCGCTGTGGCTGCTGCGGCCGCCGCCGGCGAGGCCATCCCGCTTACGCCTATCCGGCGCGCCATTGCCACCCGGATGGTCCAGAGCAAGGCCCCGGTCCCGCACTTCTACCTGACGCTCGATGCCGACATGACGCGGGCCCAGGAGCTCCGGGCCTCCCTGAACGCCCACGATGAGAGCCTGAAGCTCTCCTTCACCGACATTCTGCTCAAGGCGTGCGCCCTCACGCTCCCGAAGCACCCCTACGTGAACGCCTCCTTCGCCGGGGACAAGATCCAGTTCCACCGGGAGGTACACGTGGGGATCGCAGTCGCCCTGGAGGACGGCCTGATCACGCCGGTCCTGCGGGACGTGGACAAAAAGGGGCTTCCGGAGATCGCGCGGGCCGCCCGGGATCTGGCGGAGCGGGCCCGGAACCGGAAGATGAAGGCCGAGGAGCTCTCGGGGGCCACCTTTACGATCTCCAATCTGGGGATGTTCGGGATCGAGGAGTTCTCCGCCATCATCGTTCCCCCCGAAGCGGCCATCCTGGCGGTGGGGGCGATCCAGCAGGTGCCGACCGCCGAAGAGGGGCGGGTCGCCGTCCGCCCGCGGATGCGGATGACCCTCTCCTGCGACCACCGGGTGATTGATGGAGCCACGGGGGCCCGCTTCCTGGCCGACCTGAAGAAACTCCTGGAGGCCCCCTACCCACTCCTGCTCTAGCCACCCGCCCGGGGGCTTCCGGGCGGTCCTCCACGAGGAGACCATGGCT
Organism: Candidatus Methylomirabilis sp.; assembly: GCA_036000645.1. Lineage (NCBI taxonomy): Bacteria > Methylomirabilota (SeqCode) > Methylomirabilia (SeqCode) > Methylomirabilales (SeqCode) > Methylomirabilaceae (SeqCode) > Methylomirabilis (SeqCode) > Methylomirabilis sp. (SeqCode). Next base: position 12,771 of record DASYVA010000197.1, on the reverse strand, counting down.
ACTGCTGACCGCACCTTCGACCTTGCCGTGGTGGGCGCCGGCCCCGGCGGCTACGTGGGCGCCATCCGGGCGGCCCAGCTCGGCATGCGGGTCGCCATCGTGGAGCGGGATAAGCTGGGCGGGGTCTGCCTCAACTGGGGCTGCATCCCCACCAAGGCCCTCCTGCAGCACGCCGAGCTCCTCAACACCCTGAAGCGGGCAGAGGAGTTCGGGATCCGCTTCGACAACCTCCGGGCCGACTTCGGCAAGGCCATCCAGCGCTCCCGGCGGGCGGCCGAGCGGCTCTCCAAGGGCGTCGAGTTCCTGATGAAGAAGAACAAAGTCGCGGTCTTCGCCGGGGAGGGGAGGCTCGCGGGGAAGGGGTCCATCGAGGTCAGCGGCGCGGACGGGAAGACGGAGGGCCTGAAGGCGGCGCGCGTCCTCCTGGCGACCGGGAGCCGGCCCAAGCTCATCCCGGGCGTGGACGTGGATGGCAAGCGCGTTCTGACAAGCACCGAGGCCCTGCTGAACGAGGAAGCCCCCGCTTCCCTCATCATCATCGGGGCGGGGGCGGTGGGGGTGGAGTTCGCCGACATCTATGCGGCCTACGGCACAGCCGTCACCCTGGTGGAGATGCTCCCCACCATCCTCCCTCTGGAGGACGCCGACGTCACCGCCATCCTGCACCGGGTCTTCGAGAAGCAGGGGATCGCGATCCGGACGAAGACGGCGGTGGACGAGGTGGCGGTCGGGGCCGACGGCGTCCAGGTGGGAATCGTCCAGGAGGGGAAGCGGGAGCAGCTCCAAGCCGACGCCATCCTGGTGGCGATCGGCCGCACCCCCAACAGCAAGGTGGAGGGGCTGGACCCTCTGGGGGTCGAGGTGGACCGGGGGTTCATCACCGTGGACGACGCGATGCAGACCACGGCCGCGGGGATCTTCGCGATCGGGGACGTCACCGGCCAGCCGCTCCTGGCCCACGCCGCGATGCACGAGGGGATCGTGGCGGTGGAGCGGATGGCCGGGCTGCCGGCCCGGATGGACCGGGAGAAGGTCCCGTCCTGCACCTACTGCCACCCACAGGTGGCCAGCATCGGTCTCACCGAGGCGAAGGCGCGGGAAGCGGGGAGGAAGTTCAAGGTGGGGAAGTTCCCCTTCACCGCCAGCGGGAAGGCCCAGGCCATGGGAGAGACCGAGGGTCTGGTGAAGCTCCTGGCCGACGCGGAGACGGGGGAGATCCTGGGGGTCCACGTCGTGGGAGCGGACGCCACGGAGCTCATCGCCGAGGCCGGGCTGGCGATGGCCCTCGAGGCGACGCCCGAAGAGATCGCGGCCACGATTCATTCCCACCCGACCCTGAGCGAAGCAATGGGGGAGGCTGCGCTGGCCGCCCTGGGCCGCGCGATTCACATATGACCCTTCAAGGCACAAGGTCCCACCCGTGGACTGCCTGACGGCCCATCTCGGGCGCGTCCCCTACGCCGACGCGCTCGTCCTGATGCGGACCCTCGGGGCGGCCCGGCAGCGGGGCGAGGTCCCCGACCTGCTCCTCACGTGCGAGCATGAGCCGGTCATCACGCTCGGGCGCGGCGCGCGTCCCGAGCACCTGCTGCTGGCGCAGGAGGGCCTGGCCGCCCGGGGGATCGGCCTCTACGAGGTGGAGCGGGGGGGCGATGTCACCTACCACGGCCCCGGCCAGCTCATGCTCTACCCCATCCTCGATCTGACCCGTCACGGACGCGACCTGCACGCCTTTCTCCGGGGCCTCGAGCGGGTCCTCATCGAGACTGTCGTGGCCTTCGGGGTCTTGGCGGCGGCCCGCCCCGGCCTCACGGGGGTGTGGGTGGGGGAGGCGAAGCTCGCCTCCATCGGGATCCACGTCAGCCGCTGGGTCACCTGGCATGGCGCGGCCCTGAACGTCTCCACAGACCTGGATGCGTTCTCCTCCATCGTGCCCTGCGGCCTGGCCGGGATCCGGATGACCTCGCTCAAGGCGCTGACCGGGTGGGCCCCGCCCCTCGCCGCCGTGGCGGAGGCCTGCCACGCGCCCTTCGCCCGCCAGATGGCCTGCCACATCAGCCCCGCCGATCCCGAGACGCTCTGGGATCGCGCTGCCGCTATCCCCCAGGGCGCGACTGGATGAGGCGCTGGGCGATCTGGGGTGGCGCCGCGACCGGGGCCGCCGCCGCGGTCACACTGGCCTACCTGCACCTGCAGGGGGCTCTCTGGCCGGAACCTCTCCGCGAGCTCGGCCGCCTGGCGACCAACCGGGAGGCCCTGCGCCGCCTCCTGGAGCAGCACGGGGCCTTCGCCCCCGTCACCTTCATCCTCATCCAGGCCGCCCAGGTCGTGGCGGCGCCGGTCCCCGGGGAGCTGACCGGGTTTCTCGGCGGCTACTTCTTCGGGGTCCTCCGGGGGTTCATCTACTCCGCGATCGGCCTGACCCTCGGCTCCATCCTCGCCTTCGGCCTCGGGCACTGGCTGGGCCAGCCGTTTGTCCGCCGGCTGGTGAAGCCGGAGACCTACGAGCGCTTCGCCTTCCTGGCCGAGACCCGGGGGGTCCTCGCCGCCTTCGTGCTGTTCCTCATCCCGGGCTTCCCCAAGGACTACCTCTCCTATCTCCTGGGTGTGAGCCCCATGCGCTTCCTCCCCTTCCTCCTCGTGTGCGGGCTCGGGCGGATGCCCGGGACCTATCTCCTCTCGCTCCAGGGAGACCGGGTGGGGGGCCGGGCCTACCTGCAGGGGCTCATCATCCTGACGGCCCTGGCAGTCCTGTCCGTGGTCGGCTATCTCACCCGAGGCCACATCTTTGCCTGGGCCAGGAACCCGACGGGGAGCTCCGCGGAGGGGGCACCCCCCGCCAAGCCTGCAGCCACCACCGGAGGGGACGATGGACGCCGCTAAGCTCCTCCGGCAGATCCCGCTCTTCAAGGAGTGCAGAGAGGCTGACCTGGGCCGCCTCGCCGCCATCTGCGAGGAGGAGGTCCACCCGGAGGGGCGGGTCATCTTCCGGGAAGGGGAGACCGGGGACGCCCTGTACGCGGTCCTGGAGGGAACGGTCCGGATCAGCAAGTTGATCCCGAGGGTGGGGGAGGAGGCGATGGCCTTCCTCGAGGAGGGGGGGCACTTCGGCGAGATGGCCCTCCTGGATGAGGCGCCCCGCTCGGCCACCGCCATCGCCCACACCGACTGCCGCCTCCTGATCATCCGGAAGACGGTCTTCCTGGATCTCCTGAAGGATGAGGCCCTGGCGCGACAGCTCCTCCTGGTCTTCTGCCGGACCCTGTCCTACCGGCTCCGGGAGACCACGGACCGGATCGTCACCCTCTTCGCGTTCGCCCGCCAGAACTGGTAGCCGTGGCCGTCCCGCCCCCGGCCGTCCCGCCCCCGCCACGCCGGGGCCGGGTCCTCCTGACCGCCTGCGCCATCCACATCCTGCACGACGGGTTCCAGAACTCGCTGTACGTCCTCTTCCCGCTCATGGCAGCGGAGCTCGGCCTCTCCTTCGCCCAGGTCGGCCTGATGAAGACCGCCTACTCCGCAGCCCTGAGCCTCTTCCAGATCCCCGCAGGGTTGCTCGCGGAAGTGGTGGGGGAGGTGTCCCTGCTCCTCGGCGGCACCGCAGCGCTCAGCGGCAGCTTCCTTCTGATCGGCATGGCCGCGGCCTACGTCCCCCTCCTCGCCGCGCTCGTCGTCGGCGGGACGGCGTCCGGCGTTCAGCACCCGCTCGGCTCCGCCCTGGTGGCGACCACCTACGAGGCGGGAGGGTGGCGCCGGGCGCTCGGCACCTACAACTTCTCCGGCGACCTGGGGAAGATCCTCCTGCCGGCCGCATCCGGCCTGCTGGCGGTCCGGTTCGGCTGGCGGGGCGCGGTTCTGGGGTTGGCAGCGGGTGGGCTCTTCGCGGTGGCCCTCCTCCTCCTGGCGGCGCGCCAGCCCCGCCCGTTCCCCAGGGGGGCTGGCCGGTCGCGGCCCCACGAGGGGATCCGGGGCTGGGGGATCACCGACCGCCGCCGCTTCGCCGCCCTGGCCGCCGTCGGGATGGTCGATGATGCCACCCGCACGGCCGTCCTCACGTTTCTCCCGTTCCTCCTGGCGGGGAAGGGGCTGTCGGCCGGGGAGGTGGGGGGTGCCCTCATGCTCCTGTTCGCCGGGGGCGCCTTCGGCAAGTTTGCCTGTGGCGCGCTGGCCGAGCGGGTCGGCGTGGCGGGGATGGTCGCCGTGACCGAGGCGCTGACCGGCCTGGGGATTCTGAGCCTGCTGTTCGTGCCCACGACCCTCCTGCCCGTCCTGCTCCCGCCCTTCGGGCTCGTGCTGAACGGGACCTCCTCGGTCCTGTACGCCACGGTCGCGGAGCTCACGGCCGTCGGACACCGGTCCAGGGTCTACGGGCTTTACTACACCATCTACCTGGGGGCCGGGGCCGTGGCTCCGGTGCTCTGGGGGCTCGTGGGCGACCGGGTGGGCCTGGCGCCGACCTGGGTCGCCATCGCCGCGGTCATCCTGGGCGCCGTGGCCCTCGCCCTTCCCCTCCGGGCGCGCCGGGGCGGGGACGAGGGCCTTGCGGGAGCGCCGGCGCCCCGCGTATGATGCCCGCGCCCGGCAGGGCGGCCGGGCCGCGGTTGCGGGGGAGAAGAGACAGATGCGCGGAGCTGTTCGCGTGGGTTTGGACGTCGGGGGGACCTTCACCGACCTGGTCTGCTGGGACGGCGGCGCCGGGCGGTTTGCCCTCCGGAAGGTGCCCACGACGCCCACGGACATCGCCGCCGGTCTCCTTGAGGCCCTGGCCGCGGCGCTCCCGCCCGGCGCCGCTCTCGCCGAAGTCGCGCACGGCACGACCGTCGCCACCAATGCCCTCCTCGAACGGAAGGGGGCGCGGGTCGGCCTCCTCACGACGGCGGGCTTCCGGGATCTGCTCGAGCTCAGGGACGGGGGCCGGCGCAGGCCCTTCGGCTGGCAGGGAGCCCACGCGCCCCTCGTCCCGCGGGCGCTGCGGCGGGAGATTCCCGAGCGGATCAGCGCGGCCGGGGCCATCCTGACGCCCCTGGGTGGAGAGGCGGTGGAGCGGGAGGCCCGGGCGCTCCTCGAGGCCGGCGTGGAGGCGGTGGCCGTGGCCTTCCTGAACGCCCACCAGAATGCCGTCCACGAGGAGGAGGCGGTTGCCCGCCTCGGGCGATGCTGGCCGAGCGTGCCCGCCATCCCTGCATCCGCCCTCACCACCGCAGCCGGAGAGTTTACCCGGACCTGCACGGCCGTCCTGAGCGCCTACCTGCACCCCCTCCTGCACCGCTACGTCCGGAGCCTGGTGGAGGGCGTGACGGGCCGGGCCGGAGGGGCGGCATTCCGGTTCATCGACTCGGCGGCGGGGAGCATGTCGCCCGAGGCGGCCGGGGCTCGCCCCCTCCTGACCCTCTTCTCCGGGCCGGCCGGTGGGCTCACGGCAGCGGCGGCTCTCGCCCGGCTCACGGGGGCGGACGCGCTCGTCTCCTGCGACATGGGGGGGACCTCGTTCGACGTCGGCGTCATCCGGCGCGGCACCCCGGATCTGGCGGCCGAGCGGGAGCTGGAGTTCGGCCTGCGGGTGGCGCTGCCGACGGTGGACGTCTCCGCCGCCGCCGCCGGCGGGGGGAGCCTGGCCTGGATCGACGAGGGGGGGCTTCTCCAGGTCGGGCCGGAGAGCGCCGGGGCGGTCCCGGGACCCGCCTGCTTCGGGCGGGGGGGCCGGAAGCCGACGGTGACCGATGCCGATCTCCTGCTGGGGCGCCTCTCGCGCGACGCGCTCACGATGGCCGAGACGCCCCTGGATCGGGCGGCGGCCCACCGGGCGTTCGTCGGTGAGATCTGCCCGACGGTTGGCGGGAGCGTGGAGGAGGCGGCGGAGGCGGTCCTCCAGCTGGCCGAGGAGAAGATGGCGGGATTCATCAGGAGGAATCTTGCGCTGAAGGGTCTCGGCCCGTCGGAGGCGACCCTGGTGGCCTTCGGTGGTGCCGGCCCGCTGCACGCCGCGGCCCTGGCGTCCCGTCTCGGGATCCGCCAGGTCCTGGTCCCCTACCTGGCGGCCGGGTTCTCGGCCCTCGGCTGCCTGCTCACGCCACCGGGGCGAACGGTCCACGTCCCGTGCAGCGTCCCCCTCGCGAGCCTGACCGAGGAGGCGATCCGGGCCCGGATCCTCCGGGCCTGCCCAGAAGTGGAGCGGGCGCCCCGGGTCCTCCTGGTCGCGGCCCTCCGTCGAGGACGCAATCCGGCGGAAACGGTGGTGACCGTCCCGTTCCCACAAGGGGCGACCGCGGGCAATCTCGCCGCCGCCTACCGGGCGGCGGTCCGGCTCCCCGGGGGGCTGGCCGACCTCCGGGACCTGGTGCTTTCCTCGCTCCTGGTCCGGACCGAGGAGGCCCACGATCCTCCCGACCTGAAGGCCGGGCTCGCCGCGACGCTGGCGGCGGCGAGGGAAACGGGAGTAGGCCGGCCGCTCCCCCCGCCGCGGGCGGTCCGGATCGGAGGCAGGGAGCTCACCGCTCCCGTTCTCCCGGTGGAGGTGATCAGTGACGAGGTCCGCGGTCCCGCCCTGGTGGAGATCCCGGGGGCCACGGTCCTGGTCCCGCCCGGCGTCCGCGGGGGGGTGGACCGCTGGGGGACCCTCGTGCTGGAGGTCTCGCGTGAGCGTTGAGGCGGGGAGGCTGGCTGCCGTCCGCGAGGGGCTGGCCCAGGCCCTGGGCCGGATGGAGGATCTCTGGAGCCGTGCCTCCTGTTCCCGGGCCGTCGCGCGGCTCCGCTGGCTCTCCTGTGGCCTCTACGGACTCGCGCAGGGGGGAATGCTGGGGAGCGGGCCCACCTCGCAGCCCTTCCTGGCCGAGGCGGGCGGCAACGCGGCCGGGGATCTCCTGCGCGTCGTGGGCGGGGCGGGGCGTGCCCTCGGAGCCGGAGATGTGTACCTGGGGAACGATCCCCGGGTCAGCGGGGCAGGACTCGACGACCTCTGCTTCCTCGCTCCGGCCTTCGCCGGGGGCACGCTGGTCGGCCTCCTGGGGATGGTAGGCTCCTACCCGACGGTCTCCCGGGGGGGAGTCCGGCGCGCGCCCGATCTGCGGTATGAGGGAACCGTCGTCCCCTGGATCCGGATCCGGGCGTCCGGGAAACCGGTGCCGGAACTGCTGGCGGTCCTGGGAGAAAACCTCGGGCTCGTGGACGCGTTCGCCGAGGAGGTCGAGCGGGTCGGCCACGTCCTGGCTGTGGGTGAGGAAGGGGTCGCGTCCCTCTGCGCGCGGTACGGGACCGAGACCTGCCTCGGCGCGCTGGATGCCCTCCGGGCCGGATGCGAGGCCGGGCTGGCTCGTCTGCTCGGCCGCCTCCCGGAGGGTCGGCCGGAGGATCCCCTCCCGCTGCCTGTCGTCGCCTACCGGCAGGGCGGCCGGATCGTTCTGGACGCGAGCGGCCTCACCCGGGCCGGCCTTGCGCCGGTGTCCCGGCCCCTGTTTCTCGCCGCGCTCCGGCTGGCGGTCAAGGAGGTGTTTCACCCCGAGGTGCCCGCCCTCCCCGGCATCGGAGGCTGGGAGGCGGACTGGGAGATTCACCTCCCTCCCGAGGCGTCGGCGGGCGGGGGGGCGGCCCCGGCCACCGTCGGCCGGTTCCTCACGGCCCAGGCGATCACGGACGCTGCCGTCGCCGCCTTCGCCGAGGTCTTCCCTCACCTGGCCCACGCGCCCGGGCCGACTGCCCTGAGCCAGCTCGACCTCCAGGGGGAGCGGGGAGACGGGAGCCGCTACGCCGCGCGGCTGTTCCTGGGCGGGGGCGCAGGCGCCTCGGTGTGGGGGGATGGTCTCCACCACACGACGCCCCTCGTGGACCCGGGCACGCTCCGACCCCTGGAGGAGGTGGAGGAGGAATATCCGGTCCGCTTCCTCCGGTTCGCCCTGCGCGAGGATTCGGCGGGACCCGGCCAGTATCGGGGGGGCGCCGGCGCCGTCCTCTCGCTTGCCCTGACCGAGGGGAGGGCCGACGTCCACGCGGTCATCGCCGGGGCAGCCCGGGGGCTCCGGGGGGGGCTGCGGGGGGCGGCGGGCAGGCTCCTCCTCGCGACGCCGAGCCGGGGGGAGCAGGCCTGGGAGGGCCCGGCGACCATCGTGCTCCCCCTGGCGGCGGGCGATCGCCTCACGCTGGAGGCCCCGGGGGGGGCGGGCTGGGGGATCCCGTACCGCCGCTCCATCATGCGGGTCGAGGAGGACGTGGCGGCGGGCCTGGTAAGCCGGCAGGCGGCCCAGCGGCAGTACGGCGTCGTGTTCGACGCCGCAGGGGCGAAGCAGGACGTCCTCACCTACCGCCTTCGCAAGTACCTCCTGAACACGCTGGCCATCGAGGATGTGGTGGCCGGTGAGACCCTCCTGGACTGAGGGTCCGCGGTTTATTCGGCTCCCCCCATGATCCAGTGGCGCAACCTCCTCGCTGACGTAACCGTCCGGCTCGTCGACGACAGCCCCCAGGGGCTGGGAGAGCGGGAGGCCCGGTTCGCCGTGACCGGGTTCCTCTGCGGCCTCTGAGCGGCCAACGTGCGCGCCGCCCTGTCAGGGCGGCCGGGGGTTGTGGCTGTGGAGGCGTCGGAGCGGACGGGGGAGGTCCGGGTCCGCTACCGGGCGGGGAGCCTCCGGCCCGAGGACCTCCTCCAGACGATCGCCGGCTGTGTGATCCTGCCCGGGACCCGCGGCCTCCTGGGTCGGCTGGGCCGCCTCTTCCAGCGGCACCGCCGGTGAGAATGGTGTGCTAGAATAGTTTTCCCCGACGGCGTGTTTATTCCGGGGGGGATGCGGTGGAGAGATTGACCCAAGGGACGCTGAGGCACCGGCTGCTCATCTTCTGCCTGCTCGCCCTGGCCTGGCTCCTCGGCGCCAGCGCCGGGCGCCCGGCGGGACCGGATCTCGGCCCTCTCCTGGACGCCATGGGCGTCCTGCCCCCGGTCAAGGAGACCGAGGCCCCCGACTTCACGCTGAGCAGCCTGGCGGGAACACCCCGACGCCTGGCCGACTTCAGGGGGCAGGTGGTCCTCATCAACTTCTGGGCCACCTGGTGTCTCCCGTGTCGGGAGGAGATGCCGGCCATGGAGCGGCTGTACCGGGAGATGCAGAACGACGGCTTCACCATCCTGGCGGTGAATTTCGCCGAGACCCCCGAGCAGGTGGAGCCCTTCGTCAAGGAGCTCCGCCTGACCTTCCCGATCCTGCTGGATCAGGAGGGGCAGGTGAGCCGCCTGTACCGCGCCTTCTCCCTCCCCACGACCTACCTGATCGACCGCCGCGGGGGGATTGTCGGCCGGATCATCGGTGCTCGGGAGTGGGACAGCGCGGACGCGAAGCGGCTGATCCGTGCCCTCAGGTCCCGCTAGGGGGAAAGATGGCGGCGGCAGACAACCTTTCCTTCCTGGTGGCGCTCGGGGCCGGCCTCCTCTCCTTTCTCTCCCCCTGCGTCCTGCCGCTCGTTCCCTCGTACCTCTCGTACCTGGCCGGGGTCTCCTTCACCGATCTGCAGTCCGGGCAGCGGGACGCCCGGACCCGCCGGGTGCTCCTGCTGAACGCCGCCTGCTTCGTCGCCGGGTTCTCGCTCGTCTTCATGGCCCTGGGGGCCTCCTTCAGCCTGCTGGGCCAGCTCTTCGCCGAATCCACGGACTGGATCCGGAAGGGGGGCGGGATCCTCATCGTCCTGTTCGGCCTCTACGTGACCGGTCTCTTCAAGGTCCCGGTCCTCATGCGCGAGTGGCGCCTGCCCCTGCCGGCCCGCCCGGCGGGGTATCTGGGCTCGGCCCTGGTGGGGATCGCCTTTGCCGCCGGCTGGACCCCCTGCGTCGGCCCCATCCTGGGGGCGATCCTCTTCCTGGCCGGGACGGCCGACACGGCCGGGACCGGCGTCCTCATGCTGGGAGCCTACTCGCTCGGCCTCGGGATCCCGTTTCTCGCGAGCGCCCTGGCCCTGGATGCCTTCCTGGGGTTCTACGGACGGTTCCGGGACTACCTGCGGATGGTGGAGGTCGCGGCGGGGATCTTCCTGGTCATCGTCGGGGTGCTCCTGTACACCAACTACATCACGGTGCTGAACGGGTACCTCATCGCCCTCACGCCCCGATGGCTCTGGGAGCGCCTCTAGGGGCCGCCCTCCTGGCCGGCGCGCTCCTCACCACTCCGGGGGGGCACGGGGGGGAGGAGCAGGGGGCAGGAGTCCTCGCCGGCCGCGTCCGCATCGTGGGGCCCGTCCCCGAGGCGGCCGCGGTGACGGTGGCGAAGGACCGGGGAACGTGCGGGGCCGCGCAAGAGGTCCGGGCATTCACGGTGGACCAGGACGGGGGGCTGGCGGAGGCGGCGGTCCTGCTCCCCGATCTGGTCGGAGCGCCGCCTGCCGCCACACCGACGCTCGACAACGTCGGGTGCCGCTTCGCGCCGGCCTTGCAGGTGGTCTCCCCCGGCGCCCTGCTCTCCATCCGCAACAGCGACCGGATCCTGCACTCGGCCCACGCCATCGATGAGCGCGGGGCGACGCGGTTCCACGTTGCCCTCCCCGTCTTCCGGGAGGAGACCCTTGCCTCCGTGGGCCCTCCCGGCTTCCTGCGCATCCGCTGCGACGTGGGACACCCCTGGATGCGCGCGGGCATCGTCGTGACCGCGGGGCCGGCCGCCATCACGGACCGCACCGGGCGATTCCGGATCCCAGGCGTCCCGGCGGGAGTCCATCGTCTCCTCCTGTGGCACGACGGGCTCGGCCTGCGGGAGCTGGCCGTGACGGTGGCGCCCGGGGAGGAGACCTGGGTCGAGTGGGAGGTGGAGGCACCCGTGCCCCGCGCGCGGGTGCCGTAGGGTGCGGGGATGGGGCCGATGCAGGAACCGTGGACCCTGGAAGCCCTGCTGGCGGCGTGTCCCGGAGCGCTCATCCGACGGGGCGGGCCGGTCCCCGTCCGGGGCATCGCCTACGACTCCCGGGACGTCCGGGAGGGGTACTGCTTCGTCTGCATCCGGGGCTTCCGGGACGATGGGCACCGCTACATCGCGGACGCCCAGAGGCGGGGCGCCGTGGCGGTGGTCGTGGAGAAGGCGGGTCCGGTCCCCGACGCCCTCGCCCTCGCCGAGGTCCCCGACGCGCGCCACGCGCTCGCCCTCATTGCCAGCCGGTTCTACCGCCATCCGTCTGAGCGGCTCACCCTGATCGGCATCACCGGGACGGAGGGGAAGACCACCACGGCCTACCTGGTGGAGGCGGTCCTGCGGGAGGCGGGAACCCGGGTCGCCATGAGCGGGACCATCGTGAGCCGCATCGGCGAGAAGGAGACACCCTCCCATTACACGACCCCGGAGTCCCTGGATCTCCAGCGGTTCCTGGCCGAGTGCGTGGCCGAGGGGGCCTCCCACGCGGTCATGGAGGTCTCCTCGCATGCCCTCGCCCTGAAGCGGGTGGCCGCCTGCGACTTCGACCTCGGCGTCTTCACGAATCTCACCTCGGACCACCTGGATCTGCACGGGCGGCTCGAAACGTACCTCGCGGCCAAGGCGTCCCTCTTCTCCAGCCTGGGGGCCTCCCCGGAACACCGGGCCATCGTCAATGCGGATGACCCGGCCAGCGAACGGATCCTGGCCGCCACGGCCTGCCCCGCGACGACGTTCGGCGTCCAGCGGGCGGCCGACCTCAGGGCGCGGGACCTCACCGCGGCCTTGGGCCAGCTCCGCCTGACCATGGAGAGTCCCCATGCGACCTTCCCCGTGACCCTGCGCCTCACCGGCTGGGTCAACGCCTACAGCGCGCTGGCCGCGGCCGGCGTCGGGCTCGCCCTGGGCATCGACCCTGCGACCATCAAGCGGGGCCTGGAAGGGGTCTCCGGCATCCCCGGCCGGTTCGAGCTGGTGGACGCCGGGCAGCCGTTCCTCGTGGTCATCGACTTCGCGCACACCACGGCGGCGCTGGAGAAGCTCCTCCGCACCACCCGGCACCTGGTCAGCGGCCGCCTCCTCACGGTCTTCGGCTGCTCCGGAGACCGGGACCGGACGAAGCGGGCGGCCATGGGGGAGGTGGCCGCTCGCCTGAGCGCGTATACCATCCTCACCAGCGATAATCCCGCCGGCGAGGATCCGGCCGGCATCGCTCGGCAGATCCAGGAGGGCGTCCGGCGGGTGGATCCCGGCGGGAACTACCACGCCATCATCCTCGACCGGGCCGAGGCGATCGCGGCCGCCTGCGCGCGCGCCCGGCCGGGGGATGCGGTCCTCCTCGCCGGGAAGGGGCACGAGCCGTATCAAATTCTGGCGCACGGCCGCGTGCCCTGGAGCGAGCGCGAGGCGGCGCTGGCCGCCCTGCGCCTGCCGGGGAGGGGCTGAGATGGCTCGGCGGCTCCCGCGTCTCCTCGTGGCCGTGAGCCTCCTGCTTGCGCTGACGGCCCCCCTGCTGGCCGCGAGCCTCACCGGGCGCTGGGAGCGCCGGGCCCCGATGCGGGCGGCCCGCTCTGAGGTAGCGGCCGCGGCCGCCGGTGGGCGACTGTACGTGGTCGGGGGCTTCGGCTCGGGTGGGGACGTGGTGGAGGAGTACGATCCGGCGGCGGACGCGTGGCGGCAACGGGCGTCGCTGCCGGCTGCCGTCCATCACCCGGCGGCCGCGAGTCTGGACGGGACGCTCTACGTGCTCGGCGGCTACCGGGACGGCTGGGCGCCCGTCGCCGATGTGTTGGCCTATGATCCGAGCACCGACCGCTGGATGCGGCGGGCCTCGATGCCCACCCCTCGCGGCGCCCTGGCAGCGGCGGTGCTGGAGGGAAAGATCTACGCGGTGGGA
>DASYVA010000196.1 GCA_036000645.1 Candidatus Methylomirabilis sp. | reverse complement strand
CTGAGGGACGGTCCTCAGACCGCCTCACTGTCGGCGCCGCCGCAGCGCCCTTCCGCGTCCGTCCGCAGCCACTCGGTGGGCCACAGCAGCACGGGGTGGAGGCCGAGCCGGCAGGCGATCCGGTCAGCCACTCCCTCCGAGATGCGTTCGGCGGCGAGCAGCCTAAAGAGATGACGGGGTGTCACCCCGGCCTGGGCGGCGAGTTCCTCCCAGGTGAGACTCTCGGCGGCCCTAAGCCTTCGGAGAACGCGGTGGAGCGGGGCGGCCGGCAGGAGGGGACGGGCCATTGGGCGCCTCCTTCCTGTCGGGTTGAGTGCGAAGCGCCGCTTAGGCGCTGGCCGGAAGGAAGGCGTGCTGAAACGATCGGGTGATCGATTGCGAATGCGTCGCCGCCCCGGCGGGGCATCACCTCCTCTCGTGCGGGCGCGACGCGCCTCCCGGCCGGAGGTGAACCCGCCGGGTCGTCTCTGTTCGGGGTCGGTGCGGCTCAGCCCTCCCGACCCGTCTTCATCCGCGTGCGCCGCCGATGGCCGTCATGGCTCGTTCCGACAGGACGTCCCGCGTTCTGGGGGCGCGGCCTCGTCTGGGTCCGCCGTCCGCGCGGCGGTTGGATGCTCGGGCGTCACCTTGCCTGCCTGGGCTGGCCTCCCCCTGAGGTGCCCGGCGCGGGAACGCACTCGCCCCCTCCGCCTCGCGGTTCGGACCCGGTCGCCGCCCGCCCCGCAGACCGGGAGGCCCATCGAAGACCCTCCGGCTGTCGGACGGACGCCTGGTCCGTAGACCGTCGGTGACCCGCCGCCGGTCCCAATCAGGTCGTCCGGCGGGCCACCATCCGCGCATACAAGGACGGAAAGAGGGCCCGAACCTTGACAGGGGATTCGTGCGAGGTGGGGGACTTTTGGTGCGAGGAAACTGCGAGGTGGTCGTGCGAGGTCTGTGGCAGGAAAGTGCGAGGAAAGGTGAGGGGCTTAGCCGGGAGCGCCCAGCCGGCGGGTCAGGCGGGGGCTCTCGGGGAAGACGCCGTAGCCGTGTCCGCGCCGGCCGACCAGGAAGGCCGAGTGCCTGCCCTCACCGAGGAGCCCCCGGAGGCGCCACACCGCGTGGTGGACCCTCTCCGCGGATGCCCAGGGCTCCCCCCACACCTGTTCCAGGAGCGTGGGCACGGGGACGATCTCCCCGGCTCGGGCCGCGAGGTATGCGGCCAAGTCCACCAGCAGGGGGGTGGTCCGGAGCTTCCTCCCCCGCCAGAGCAGGCAGCGTTCCGACAGATCGACCATCAGAGGACCGGCGAGCACCCTCCCCCGCGCCCTGAGTCCCTCCCTCACCAGGACCGCCGCCTTGAGAGCGAGTTCGTGCGGGTCCAGGGCCGGGTCGGGCGCGTCCAGGCAGCCCGCCTCCAGGGCCCAGGTGCGGATCCGGGAGTCCGGGCTGAGGGCCACCACCGCCCGCCCCTCTCGGCGAAACTCCTGCAGAACGATCCGGGAGCGGTCCACCGCGAGATCGATCACGACCAAAGCCGGTGGCTCGCGTCTGGCCCAGTGGATGGCCTGGCTCGCCGTGGTGGCCTGCACCGCGGGCAGTCCCCTGTCCTGGAGCGCGCCCACGAACTCCCCGCAGCGGGCAGGGTCGGGCATCAACACCAGGACGGTCCGCGTCGCGGAAAGGCCTGAACCACTCCCCTCCCCGGCGCGCGGTCCGACGTCACGGCCGGGTGGCCGAACCATGGGGCCCCCTTGCTGCTCGCCCCGCTTGCCTCGGGGCCAGGCTACGCCTCTCCCGGAAAGCTCGAAACCCGGCCTGTCTGGAGCTGCCGGGAGGGCTCCCGAGAACCTCGCACTTTCCTCGCACCCCCGGGTTGCGATGAAACCGCGAGGTTTGTGCGAGGGGCACGCTCCACCCTTCGGGCCGTGGACTCGCTGTCGAGGCTCGACCGGGACTTCCGGGCCCGGGGGCCCGAGGGGTTCGCCGCGGCCCTCCGCCGGTGGAGAGAGTGCCACGAGGGGCTGCGTCCCTTCGGAGATCCGGCGGACCTCGTCGGCTTCCTACGTGACCGGGCTCCGGGCCTCGCACCGGCCAGGGACGCCGCGCTGGCCGCCCTCTGCCAGGAGTCCACCCGAGGGGATGAGGACGCCTCCCTACTCCTCCTGTGGCTCCTCCTTCCCGCCCTCTCCGGGGCCCGCCGCAGGCTGGGCACGTGGGAGGCCGTCGAGCCGGAGGACCTCGACGCTGAGCTCCTCGCGGGCCTCTGGCAGGCGGCGAAGGAGATCCGGCCCGAAACCCGTGACGTCGCGGGCCGTCTCGTCAACCGGGCCTCGTGGAGGGCCTTGGGGGCGATGCGGGAGGCCATCGATTGGTCGCGCCGGGCGCTGCCCCTCTCCCCCTCCGTTGCCGAGCGGGAGGCCGGGGAGCCGTCGGGCGGGGCCGAGGGGATCCTCGGGGCTGCCCTCCTGGACGGGGTGATCTCGGAGGAGGAGGCCCTCCTGGTTCTCGCCACCCGGCGGACCATCCGCCGGGTGAGCGCTCGGCTGGGGATCACGATTACCGCGGCCCAGCAGCGGCGCCACCGGGCCCGAGAGCGACTTCTGGCCTGGATCGCGGAATCCT
This sequence comes from Candidatus Methylomirabilis sp., assembly GCA_036000645.1. Lineage (NCBI taxonomy): Bacteria > Methylomirabilota (SeqCode) > Methylomirabilia (SeqCode) > Methylomirabilales (SeqCode) > Methylomirabilaceae (SeqCode) > Methylomirabilis (SeqCode) > Methylomirabilis sp. (SeqCode). The sequence continues at coordinate 1,519 of DASYVA010000196.1, read as the reverse complement.
CGCAGATTTCTCGCGCTCCCTCCCTCGCACATTCCTCGCACGAAAAGAGGCCCACCTCGCACGAAAACGCTGTCAAGGTTCGGGGCCCTCGACCCTCCTTGTAGGGGCGCCGGACGCGGGGCCGAGACATCCGCCCAGGGAGCGGCCGCTCGGTGCAAAGGAGGTGATGCCCTGGGCTCCCAGTCCCGCGGACCGGCCCACAAACGAAGGAGGTGCCCGAGGACATGCGGGAGGCGATCGAGACGGCGATGGTCCTGGCTCAGGCCCAGGGGATGGAGCGGATCGTTCAGATCCTGGACGGCCTCCGCAACGCCTTGGTGGCGGTCCTGGTGACCCTATCGATCCTCGCCCTCACCTACGCGGGGGTCCGGTACGTGATCGCGGCCGGGGACACCGCCGGGGTGGAGAAGGCCAAGGGGGCCGCCAAGTCCGCGCTCGTCGGCCTCACGCTCGCCCTCCTCGCCCCCATAGTCGTCGGGATCGTGAAGCGGATCCTTGGGGAGTAAGGGTGGCCCGGCTCCTTCTCGTCGCGACCGTGGCCCTCGGGGTGGTGCTCGTCCTTCCCTCCGCATCCGCAGCGAAGAACCACGGTCCCGTGGAGCAGCTTTCTCCCACGCCGAGCGTGAGTCCGTCCCCGAAGCCCGAACCTTCCCCGGAAGATCCGTTCCCGGAGCCGGAGAAGCCGGGGTTCTTCGATCTCATCGGCCGGATCCGCTACGCGATCAGTCAGTGGTTCTCGAACCTCGTGACCTCGGCCCTCCGCCCCGTGTTCGACTTCTTCGGGCGAACCGTCTTCTCCACCCCGGCCGTCGCGAGCAACGACCGCATCGCCCAGCTCTGGGGGATCTCCCTGGGGATCGCCGACGCTCTCCTGCTCCTGTTCCTCCTGTTCGGGGCGGGGCTCGTCACCGTGGGCGGCGGGCTCTCCTCACAGCTCACCGCCAAGGAGCTCCTGCCCCGGCTGCTGGTCGCCGCCATCGCCGCCAACGTGAGTCTGATCGTCCTGCGCTACCTCATCGACCTGTCGAACGCGCTGGCCCGGGGGGTGCTGGGCTCTCTGTCGCCCTCCGAGGTGTCGCGGTTGATGGTCCGGTCCCTGGCCGACGCCGCGCTCGGCAACCCCTTCCTGGCCCTCCTGGCCCTGGCCCTGATCGCCTTCGGACTGCTGGTGATCATCGCCTACGTCATCAGAGCCGCGGCGCTGGTGATCCTCACTGCGGCCGCGCCCCTGGTGCTGGTCTGCCACGCGCTCCCCCAGACCGAGGGCTACGCCCAGGCCTGGTGGCGGGCCGTCCTGGCCCTGCTGGCCGCGCCGGTGGCCCAGTCGCTGCTCCTGGCGGCGGCGTTCCAGGTGATGCTCACCTCCGACGGAGTGCTCGGGCTCCCCATCGGGAGCGGCCTCATCGACATCCTGGTGATCGGGACCCTCCTGTACTTCCTGTTCAAGGTGCCGTTCTGGATGCTGAAAGTCGCCTTCTCCCAGGCCGGGACCCGGGCCGTGTTCCACATCAGGCACGTC
>DASYVA010000195.1 GCA_036000645.1 Candidatus Methylomirabilis sp. | reverse complement strand
CGTCAACAACCGCGAGATCCGCCCCTTCGAGCTCTACCTCTTCATCGCGGTGGTCTACTGGCTCTGCACCTACGGCATGTCCCGCTACGCCGGGTACCTGGAGCGCCGGCTCGGCGCCGGGAGAGCCCTCCGAGCGGCCGTCGGATGAGACCGCCTCGCCCGAAACCCCCGCCCCCCCGGGACCGCCGCCCGGAGATTCTCCGGATCCCGAAGCGCCGGAAGATCAAGCCGGGCCGGGGGAACCGGCCGGGAGGGCGGTAGCCCGCTCCTCCTGGAGCATCCAGCGCACGGCAAAGGCCAGCGCGAAGCTCGGGAGGGAGGAGCCGAGCGCCGGCAGCAGGGCCGCCACCGCATGGTAGGTGGCGATCCCCAGCCCCCACGCGGTGAGCCCCCGCCACGCGAACCCTCCCCGGTACCAGTAGGGCCCCCCGACCGTCTGGAGGGCCTCGGCGCGGATGCGCCGAGCCCGGAGGAGGAAGTAGTCCGCGACGAGCACGCCGAAGAGGGGCACGAACACCGAGCCGATGAGCAGGAGGAAGTGCTCGTACTGGGTGAGGGGGACCGTGAGGGCGAGGGCGGTGCAGACGGCGCCGACCGTGAGAGCACCCGGCCGTTGCCGCAGCGCCGGCCAGAGGTTCTGGCTCGACACGGCGGCCGAGTAGATATCGGCAAAGGCCTCATCCGTCTCGTCCACCAGGATGATCCCCAGGGCGAGCCAGCCGCCGGCGGTCGCCATGATGGCCGTGATGAGGTCCTGGGCCTTCAGGGCCAGGAGGAGGCCGGCTCCCAGGGCGTAGAACCAGACGTTCGCCAGGAAGTAGCCTGCCGCCGTCCCCCAGAAGGCGCCGCGGCCCGAGCGGGCGAACCGGCTGTAGTCGGCCACGAGGGGCATCCAGGAGACCGGCATGGCGATGACCAGGTCCACCGCCGCCCAGAAGGCGAGGTCCCCCGTCCCCGGGGCCCACAGGAGGGCCGTGAAGTCCTCCTGCGTCACCAGGACGAACGTCAGCCACGCGCTCGTCCCCAGCATGAGCCAGACGGCGAACTTCTCCAGCCACAGCCGGACGACCCGGATCGGCCCCCCGACGGCGAGCAGCGTGCAGAAGGCCCCGACGAGGAGCACCCAGACGGGGAAGGCGGAGATCCCGAGGAGCGGCCTCGTGATCCCGTCCGCGGCCTGGGCCATGATTATGATCTCGAAGGTGCCCCAGCCCACGAGCTGGACGAGGTTCAGCACCGTCGGGAGATAGGACCCCCGGATCCCCAGACTCGGCCGGAGGAGGGCCATCGTCGGGACGCCGGTATCGCTCCCGATGACGCCGGCCGAGGCGAGCAGGAGGCTCCCCAGGAGGCTCCCGACGAGGATCGCGAGGAGCGCCTGGGCCAGCCCCAGCGCCGGCACCAGGAGCGTCCCGGCGAGCAGGACCAGGAGGCCCACCCCCAGGTCGCCCCAGAGCACAAAGTAGTCCAGAAACCCCAGGCGCCGCTCCGCGGGCGGCACGGGGGTGATGCCCCACTCCCCGGGCCGCGCCGGGGACCCCGCTCCGGTCGCGCTCGCTCCGGCTTCCATGCGCTCCCCTCCTCCCCCAAAAAGTGCGAGGCGCTGGTGACCTGGTCCCAGCGCCTCGATGGCCTCGCAGCCCGCTCCCTCCGCTGGCATTACCCAGGTCAGGTGCAGCGGTCGGTGGCGGCCTCAGCCACCCTCTCAGCCCGGTGCCCCGAGCTCCCGCGTCCGCATTCGGTTGTTAATTTTTTTCTAGCATGCCCGCCGCCGCTCGTCAAGAAGCTCGGCCGCCTCGCCTTTGACATCCTCCCCGATCCCGCCTAGACTCCTCGAAGTCCGACTCTCTGCCCGTCCGAGCGAGGCAGCGATGTCCCTGGCTCGGGTCCCCGGACAGCCATTCGGCAACCTCGTCGACCATGGAGGTGGTCGGGGCGGGTATTCGTGTGTCCGTGGCCCGCCCGGGCCGCGCTTCCAGAGCTGTATCTGCCGCGAGCATACGGTCCCGTACTAAAAGAAGGAGTCACCCATGAGGCAAACCGCTTTCATTGCACTCGCCGTGATGCTAGGTGGGGGAATCTTGGCGACGACTGCCGGGGCTGAACCCTTGAAGATCGGGATGACCCTCGCGAACCCCCAGCAGCTCCGGATCGACTTCCCGCTGGCCGGGGCAGAGAAGCACTTCGTCCTCTCCGTGAAGCGGGAGGGGGTGCTCGCCCCGGGCTCCACCTGGGCCGGGGCCAAAGTCCAGGAGGTCGGCTTTCACGATATCTTCCCCGGCGATCGGGGTTGGGGAACGGGGTACATCACCTTCACGCTCCCGAACGGGGACCACGTCTCGATGAAGCACGAGTTTGCAGCGTCGTTTCTCCCGACCCCGGACGGCAAGATGGCCCCAGTGGATCACGGAGTCTGGACGATCATCGGCGGGACCGGGGGTCTGGCCGGGATCCGCGGCGTCGGGCGCTTTCAGTTCAAGCCGGCCCCGGACGACGCGAACGCCCGGGTGTGGGACCTGACCGGCGACATCGCGGTCATGGGGAAGTAGGAAGGCCCCCCGGCGAGGCGGCGCCATCACCTGCGGGGGACATAGACCTTCGCCCAGTGGGCCACCCAACCCGCCGGCTTCCCCTGGGCGCCGAGGCTCAGCTCCGGCGACATCATGAAGGTGATCCCCCGCCGCTCGTAGCGCATGAGGGGGTACCAGCGGGTCGGGAGACGTCCGTAGACTTCGATGACGGCCTCGGGGTTCGCCCCCTGCCGCAGGCCGGAGGCGGTCACCCAGCCCTCGCGGAACAGGAGCCCCACCACTTTCCCGGTCTCCTTGTCCAGCGCCACCTCGATGAAGCCGTAGTCCAGCTCCTCTTCGCCCTCGACGGCCCGCTGGACCGGCGGCCTCCCCAGCACCTTCTGGACCCGGGATGCCGGGTCCCCGAGGACAATCTTCCCCTCCCAGCCCAGGCCCTCCGTGACCCGGATGGAGCCGGGGCGGGGGGAACTCCCCGGGTGATCGCTGCAGCCGGGCAGGACGAACGCGCCCACCAGGATCAGGGATGCGACCCTGACCCGCACCCGAGCCTCCCGGGTCGGCTGACCGGGCCTCACACTGCTCCCGCTGGCGAACTCCACAGCGGATGATTGTCCCCCAGCGAGTCGGGCTTGGCAAGGCCCGCGCCCCCCGGTATTCTTGCCGCCGTGGCCGCCGCAGCCCGCACCCTCGTGCCCGTGGTGCCCGTCGTCATCGACACCGACCCCGGGGTGGATGACGCCCTCGCCCTCTGCCTCGCGCTCCGCTCCCCCGAGCTGCGCGTCGAGGCCATCACCACGGTGGCCGGGAACGTCCCCGTCGAGGCGGCGACGCGCAACACGCTGCGCATCCTGGACCTCCTGCGGCCGCTCCCCCGCCCCCTCCTCGCGCAGGGGGCCTCCGAGCCGCTGAACCGCCCCCTGCAGACCGCCGTCGAAGTCCACGGCGGGGACGGCCTCGGTGGGGCCACGACCCTCCTCGAGCCGGACGGCCGCCTCCGCTACCCCGACCCCCCCATCGGCCCGGACCGGACGGATGGCCCCGATCTGCTCGCCGAGATGGCGGAGCGGTTCGGCGCCCGCCTCACCATCATCACCCTCGGCCCGCTCACGAACCTGGCCCTGGCCCTGCGGGGCCACGGGGCGCTCCTCCGGAAGGTCGGGCGGGTCGTGGTGATGGGCGGAGCCCTGCGCGCCCCTGGCAACGTGACGCCGGTGGCGGAGTTCAACGTCTGGGTGGACCCGGAGGCCGCCGCCGAGGTCCTCCAGGCCGGGCTTCCCCTCCGCCTGGTCGGCCTCGACGTGACCCACCAGGTCCGCCTCACCCCGGGGGACCTCCCTCCCCCCGCTGACCCCGTTGCCCGTTTCATCCGGGACATCACCCCCCACGCCCTGGCCTTCAGCGAGGCGGCGGAGGGCGGAGGGATGCCCCTGCACGACCCGCTGGCCGTGGCGGCCGCCGCCGACCCGAGCCTCTGCACGTGGGAGGCGCACCCCGTCCGGGTGGAGACCCGGGGGGAGCTCACGACGGGGATGACCGTGGCCGACCTGCGCCCCGGCCGGCGCGGGCGGAGCGGCTCCCCGTGCGAGGTGGCGGTCGCCGTGGAGGTGGAGCGGGCCCGCCGATTCGTCCTGGAGCGCCTGTGGCGGTCGTCGTCGTAGGGAGCGCGAACCTGGACTACACCGTGCGGGTCCCGCGCCTGCCGGAGCCGGGGGAGACCGTCCTCGGAGGCGATCTCCTGACCTCACACGGCGGGAAGGGGGCCAACCAGGCGGTCGCCGCCCGGCGGGCCGGGGCCGCCGTGACCTTCCTCGGGAAGCGGGGGGCCGACGCGCCGGGGGAGGCTATCGCCCGCCGCCTCGCGGCGGAGGGGATCGGGACGGCGGGATTTCTCACGGACCCGGCCGCCCCCACGGGCGCGGCCTTCATCGCGGTGGATCCGGGGGGGCAGAACCAGATCGTCGTGGCGCCCGGGGCGAACGCCGCCCTCACGGTGGAAGACCTGCGCGCCTGCGCGCCGCTGCTCCGGGGTGGGCGCGTCCTGCTCACGCAACTGGAGACCCCCATCGCCACCGTGGGGGAGGCCCTGAGAGCCGCGCAGGCCTCCGGGATGCTGACCATCCTGAACCCCGCTCCGGCGGCGCCGCTGTCGCCGGAGCTCTTCCGAACGCTGGACCTCCTGGTCCCGAACGAGCCGGAGGCCGCCCAGCTCGCCGACCGGCCAGCGGGCAGCATCGCGGAGGCCGAGGCGGCCGCGGCCCGGCTCCTCGGCTACGGCTGCAAGGCCGTCGTCGTGACCCTGGGGAGCCAGGGGGCGCTGCTCCTGCGCGGAGGGGAGGCGCGCCACTTCCCCGCCTTCCCCGTCGAGGCCGTGGACGAGACCGCGGCCGGGGATGCCTTCTGCGGGGCCCTGGCGGCGGCCCTCGCCGAGGGGAGCCCCCTCGAGGCTGCCATCCCCTTCGCCTGCGCCGCCGGGGCCCTGACCTGCACCAGGCGGGGGGCGCAGGAGAGCCTGCCGACCCGCGACGCCATCCTGGCGCTCATGGGGCGGCGCCCCGCCGCAGGCCCCGGCTCCTGCCTCCCATGACACCGGGTTTTCCGTGTTAGCGTCTATTTTACCTGGCATGTATATATTTAACATGAAATGTAATAAATAACTTGACAGGTAAAATTGGATTCCGCTACGATTTTACCAAACTGAGGACTAGCCCCATGTCGAAGCGACGCGAGGAGAAGAGACGACCAGAGGCACACGGCGCGGCCGAGAAGCGGCTCTTACAGCTCTTGGCCAAACGAGGGTTCCAGATCCTCAAGAAGGAGGTCAGGATCTCGTCAGAGGATCTCCGCCATGGCCCTCGCTTCGACTTCCTGGTACGTCGGGGCAACAAGCAGTTCGCGGTGGAGGTGAAAGCCGCCCAGAGTATTGCGGATTGGTTCTTTCACTGGCTTGCCCGGTCGATCCTTGTGCTCCAAGCGGTGCGTCGGCTGGAGGGTTTAGAGCCCCTTCTGGCCGTCTATGTGGATCACCTGGAGCTCCGGGCGGTGCGACGCTTTAGAGCCCAGGCGCACGTCTACGCACCGGAACTGTGGTGGATCCTCGCCGACGCCAAAGGGAGCATGGTGTCCCATCTCCCCGATGGAGATGAAGAGCACATCCAGTCCCCGTTAGAGCAGGGCAGGGACCGCCTCGGGAGAGGACTCGTCTCCATGGAATCACCATCATACCGGGCTCGCCGGGGCGCATCTCGGCTCTCGTTTGGCGACCTGGACCAATGGCTCATCAAGGTCCTCTTCTTCGCCCCCTCGCAGGCGCAGATCTGGGGCGGCCCCCGGGGACAAATCAAGAACGTCCTCCAGCTCGCCAAACTCGCGCAGGTTTCGCCACCCCTGGTATATCGCTGGGCGTCAGCCATGGAGTTCAGTGGATACCTCCATAGGTGGCCGCGAGGGGCGCCGAGACTGCAAAATCCGGATGGGCTCATTGCCGAGTGGCGGGGCCGGTATCGCATTAATGATAACGAGCCAATCCCTTGTAAGCCCATTTTTGGCCAACGGGTGGATGAGCCCTACTTTCAAGAGTTCCTCGGGCTCCTTCAAAAAATCGACGGCTCCGGCCAGAACTACGCTCTCTCAGGTCACCAGGCATGTCGGTTCTACCGCGCCCGTCACTCGGCGGCTCGTTCCATTCACTTGTACGTGCAGGACGATCCCGCCGTTCTCATGGAGGCACTCCAATTGGCCCCGGGCCAGGGCCCGGCCGCGCCAATTGTGCTCCTCAAGCCCAGGCACCAGCGGAGTATCTTTCGAGGCGCCGCTCGCACTGAGGGAGTAATGGTGTGCGACGCGCTCCAGGTTTACCTGGATCTTTACCATCTCCCGGACCGAGGGCGGGAGCAGGCAGACTTCCTGTACGAAAGGATTCTCGAGCCCCTGTTGAGGACTGCTGGTGAGGCAGCAGATGCGCTTTAAGTCCCCCGAGGACTTCCTGGGGCATGTGCTGCGAGCTATCGCTCCCTATTTGGACAGCCTGGTCCTCGTGGGAGGCTTTGCGGTGCGCCTTTACCGGTTCCACCCGCGGGCGGCATCAACGGGAATCGTACCCCTGATTACCTTTGACGCCGACTTCGTGGCTCCTCCTGAACTGGAGATCAAAGCCGGGCGACGCCTATCGGACCTGGTCGCCGCTGCAGACCTGGAACCGAATTTCTTCGGAGATTACAAACCGCCCGTCATGAAGTTCTTTCCCAAAGAGGGAGAGACGCCTAGGCGGGGGGCGGCTCAGGATCAATATTACGTGGAGTTCCTCACACCCCTGATTGGCGCGGGGACGGACCGTGCGGGAAACGTAGTAGGCACACGGGAGATCCAGAAGGGGGTTACTGCGCAGCGTCTCCGGTACTTGGACCTCCTGACGGTTAGCCCTTGGCAGATTCCCCTAGTGCGACTCCCCGGGATGGGGGCGAAAGTGGGCGATGGAAATTTTGTGAAAGTCCCCGATCCTGGACTATTCATTGTGCAGAAGGTCTTGATTTCCCGGGAGACTGGGCGGCAGGAGGAGCGGCCTAAGGACATGGCCTACATCTACGAGGTTCTGGCGCTTTTCCGGGGGGAGCTGAGGCAGCTGGCGGAGGGGGTGCGCCGGATCGCCGGGAAAGGGTCTACATGGCAGCGATGGATTGGGCGGTCCAAGCGCATGGCTGCTGAGCTGTTCAAAACGCCAGTTGCGCCCGGTGTGACAGAGGCGCATGCCGTCTTTGCCGCTGCGGCAGGCGGAGGTGAGGTCCCGACCCCGGAGATGATCCACGCTGGCGTGCAGGCCTTCCTTAAGGAGCTCTGAGGATCCCAGAGGCTAGCCGACCGCCCGGCTCGCTCACTCGGGGTACCGCGCCTCGCGGCGGGACCTTTGACGGGCGGGGCCCTAGCGGCAAAGGAGGCACGGATGACTGAGCACGGGGTGCGGCGGATCAGCCCGCAGGAACTCAAGCGGCGCATGGACGCCGGAGAGGTCCTCGTCTTCGACGTCCGGAGGAAAGACATCTTCGACCGGGGACACGTCAAGGGAGCCGGGTCCCGCGCGATCAAGGAACTGGCCACGTGGGCCCAGGAGGTCCCGCGCGACAAATCCATCGTCCTCTACTGAACCTGACCCGGCGAGGGATCCGCTGCCGGTGCGGCAGCGACGCTGATGGCGCAGGGCGTGAAGGACGTGGCGGTCCTACAGAGGGGGTTGGACGCCTGGACGCAGGCTGGCTACCCGACGGAGCCCTAAGCATCCTGAAACAGAACGGCCCGGCATCCGACGATGCCGGGCCGTTTTCTTTTCAGGGTCCGGGGGCACCGAGAGCGGGGGTTACGACCGGGGCGTCCGCTTCCTGGGCGGAGGCGGATTCGCAGGACCCGAGGGGTGCGGGGCCTTGGCGGCAACCGCGGCCTTGGGCGCGGGCGGCTCCGGGGCCGGAGCCGGCTTGGCCTGGGTCGTCTTGCGCTTCTCGATGGCGCTCGGAGCCGGCAGATTCGCGTAGTAGGACTCGGGCCGGACCAGGGTATAGAAGGCGTACTGGAACTTGTTGCTGCACCCGAGGCAGACGAAGGTGTAGGTCGAGACCTCCTGGAGGGCTGACCCGCAGTCCAAGCAAGTGAAGCGGTTCCGCTCGGTGTAGGGCCCCACGACCCGCATGGCGACCCAGCCGCAGGACTCGCAGCTCCGCTGTGTGTGGGTCCCGCGAGGCGCCCGAAGGGTGCCTAACGGTCCGCGGCAATGCGGGCACGCATTGACCATGGCGGCTCCTCGGTCCGGAGCGTCAACACCATCCGGTCCAGCCTGGAGACGAGCTGCGATTGGGGGGATGGGCCGAATCCCAGCCGGTGTGCTGTGCAGTACACCGGGCGAGGCCTCAGGCCCGTGGAGGCAACGTGCGGTGACTATAGCACACCCTCTTGGGGCCGTTCAACTGTTCTTTGCGGAACCGGCGGGAGGGGCGCTCCCGGGCAGGGTCCGGAGGTAGGCGAGCAGATCGTTGAGGTCCCGCGCCCCGAGGCGCCAGCGGGGCATGAGGGGATCGAGCGGGCGGCCCGCGGGGTCCACCCCATCCCGGATGGCCGCCCGCAGCGTTTCCTCGGTGTATGGGGGGCGGTTGTCGGCCCGGGCGAGCGCGCTCGGCGTGATCTCGAGCAGCGTGCCGCCGAAGGCGCGCCCCCGCCCGTCCCGGCCGTGGCAGGAGGCACACCCACCGGCCAGGTTCAGGCTGTTGCCGATGGGCCGGCCGCTCCCCGCCCTCCCCTCCTGGTAGATCCGCTCCCCGTTCGCCACGGGGCCGTCGGGCTCCCCCCCGACGGCCAGGCCCAGGAGGGAGTGGCAGAACCACGCCTCGGGGGGGACGGCCTGAAACCACCGGCTGACGGCGGGCCAGCCGAGGGCGAGCAGGACCGCGAGGCTCACCGCCGCGCCGGCCGCTCCCGCCGCCCGCCATCCCACGCCCCGGGCCACGTCAGCGCTCCTCCAGGAGGGCCCTGGCGTCCGCCGCGACGTGCGCCTCGTCGAAATCCGGACCGAAGTAGCTGAACCGCCTGCGCCCCTGCCGGTCCACCAGCACCGTCACCATTGTGTGGTCGAGGCTTCCCCCGGGCCCGGGGCGGACGGTGACGCCGAACGCCCGAAGGGCCGCCTCCACCTCGGCGGCCGTCCCGGTGAGGAAAACCCAGCGCGGGGGCCTCGCCCCGAACCCTTCCGCGTACCGCGCCAGGACCCCGGGGCTGTCCCGCAGCGGGTCCACCGTGATCGAGACGAAGCGCACCCCCTCCACCTCCGCCAGACGGCGCTGGACCAGGGCCAGCTTCGCGGTCAGGAGGGGGCAGGCATCCCGGCAGGACGTGTAGATGAAGTTCACCAGGAGGACTCTGCCCCGCTCCGTTGCCAAGGCGAAGGGCCGCCCCGTCTGGTCGGTGAGCGTGAAGTCGGGCGCGACCTCGTTCCGGTGCTCGACCACCGCGCCCCGCGGGCCCGTTCCCTCATGCGCCGCCCCGGGCGCCGTGAGGAGGACCCCGGCGGCGGCGAGCGCGGCGGCGCGTCTCACTTCCGCTCCAGGACCTCCACCATGATCCCGTCCGGGCCCTCCACGAAGGCCATCTTGATGCTGGGGGGGACGGCCGTCGGCTCCAGGATGAAGCGGACGCCGCGCGCCTTGAGCGCCGCCGCGGCCTTCTCCACGTCGGGCACCAGGAAGGCGATGTGGTAGACGCCGTAGTTGAGGGTGCGCCCGTCGGCCGTCACCTGCTCCTCCGGCCGCTTGGGCGAGAGCATGATCGGCTGTCCGCCCACCACCATGGCGAGGATGGGCAGCCCCCGGGCCTCGAACCGCCGGAGCTCCCAGCCCCCGAAGTGCTCCCGGAAGAACGCCGCCGTCTTCTCCACATCGCTCACCCGGTAATGCACGTGGTCAAACGCGCACTGCATCGCCGCCTCCTTGGTCAAAGGGTCGCCGCCTGGTGTCTCTCTGCCGCAAAGCCCGCGACGGGCTCCGTGTGCTACCGCTCGCCCGCTGCCCTAACCAGCGTCTCCACGCGGGCCGGGTCCACGGGGTTCGCCAGCTTCCCGTCCCGCTTGATGCTCGTCCCCACGATGATCCCGTCGGCGATCTCGAGCAGGCGCCGCACCGTCTCCGGGGTGGCCCCGCTCCCGACCAGGAGCGGCCGGTCCGGCACCGCCTGGCGCACCGCCCGGAGCCGCGCGAGATCGGTTGGCTCCCCGGTGCCCTTCCCCGAGACAATGAGCCCATCCGCCAGCCCCCGGTAGGCCGCATCCCGGGCCTCCTGCTCCACATCAACGGGGGCCAGCGGGGCCCCGTGCTTCGCCAGGACATCGGCGAAGATCTTCACGTCGGCCGCGAGGAGCCTCCGGTACCGCAGGGTGCCGTAGGCGTCGCCCTGGATGATCCCCTGGTCGGCCACCACGGCCCCCACGTGGATGTTCACCCGGATGAAGCTGGCCCCGGTGGCCGCGGCCACGGCCAGCGCCGCTCGCGCGTCGTTCTTCAGGACGTTAACCCCGAGGGGGAGGGACGAGGCCCGCCGGAGCTCGGCCACCACGGCCGCCATGGCCGCCACCGTGGCCGGGTCCACCTCCCCGGGCGTGAAGGGGGCGTCCCCGTAGTTCTCCACCAGGCAGCCATCCATGCCGCCGCCCTCGAGCGCCTTCGCGTCCGTGAGCGCCGCATCCAGGACGGCCTGCAGGCTCCCGCCCCACCGCGGGCTCCCGGGGAGCGGGAGCAGGTGCACCATCCCGAGGAGGACCTTCTCCCGCCTGAAGAGGTCGGTCATCCGCATCGCGACCCTGCTCCCCCCTGGCCCGAGCGGCCGGGGCGCGCTATTCTAGCGCCTTCGAGGAGGACCCGGTGCCGCCGCCAAACCGCCTGGACGCCAAGGGAATCGCCGCCGTCGTCTGCCTCTGTGCCATCTGGGGCGCGAACCAGGTGGCGGTCAAGGTGGGCAACAGCGGGCTTGCCCCCATCTTCGCCTCGGCCGTCCGCTCCGTCATCGCCGGCCTGCTGGTGGCTGGCTGGTGCCTCGTCTCCCGGACCCCGCTCTGGCACCGCGAGCGGACGGTCCTGCACGGCCTCAACCTGGGGATCATCTTCGCCGTCGAGTTCGTCCTCATCTACGTGGGCCTGAACCACACCACCGCCTCCCGGGGCGTCCTCTTCCTCTACACGGCCCCCTTCTTCGTGGCGGCGGGGGCCCACTGGCTGCTCCCCCAGGAGCCCCTGACCCGGAGCAAACTGCTCGGGCTGTGCCTCGCCTTCGCCGGCCTGGTCGCGACCTTCGCCGACCGCCTCCAGGGCCTCTCGACCGGGCGGCTGCTCGGCGACCTCCTCCTCCTGGGGGGTGGCGCGCTCTGGGCCGTGGCCACCCTCTACCTGAAGCGGATCGTGGGGGATCGCATGACGCCGGCTCAGATGCTCTACTACCAGCTCGCCGTCTCCGCGCCCCTCCTGCTGCTCGCGTCGGTCCTCTGGGAGAAGCCGCTCATCTTCGATCCACGCCCTATTGTCGTCTGGGCCGTCGTGTACCAGGGCGTGGTCGTCGCCTTCGCCTCCTACCTCCTCTGGTTCTCCCTCCTCAGCCGCTATCCGGCGAGCGGGCTCTCCGGCTTCACCTTCTTCACGCCCCTCTTCGGCGTCCTCGCCGGCGCCCTGCTCCTCCGGGAGCCCCTCGGGCCCGGCCTCCTCCTCGGCGCCGCGCTGGTCAGCACCGGGATGGTCCTGGTCAACCGCCCGGCGCCGGCCCCCCTCGCCGCCCGGACGCTATCCGGCAGTTAGCCGGACAGGAGACACGTTTACACGATGATCCCCACCCATCGGCGTCCAACACATCCGGGTGAAGTTCTCCAGAGCGAGTTTCTCGCACCGCTAGGTCTGACGCAGGTGAAACTCGCCGAGCATATCGGGGTTCCGGTGCAGCGCATCAACGAGATCATTCGCGGCAAGCGCGGCGTCACCCCGGAGACTGCGTGGCTCTTTGCGCAGGCCTTTGGGACCACCCCCCAGTTTTGGGCTAATCTTCAGGCCAACTATGACCTGGCCAGTGCACGACCCAAACGCAGCGTTTCCAAGATTCGGAAGGCCGGCTAACTACCCTTGAAGGCAGGACGGCCCGGGGTGCCCTGCACGGTCCCCGGGCCGCCGCCGTCCTTACACCAGCGTCAGCCACTCCTGGTGCGTCGCATCCTTCCCCTGGACGACGTCGAAGAAGGCCCCCTGGAGGCGGGACGTCACCGGCCCGACCTTCCCCGGGCCGATCGTCCGCCCGTCCACCTCGCGGATCGGGGTCACCTCCGCCGCGGTCCCGGTGAAGAAGGCCTCGTCGGCAATGTACAGCTCGTCCCGCGCGAAGGACTCCTCCGTGACCGGCACCCCGCGCTCGCGCGCCAGCGTGAGGATGCTCGCCCGGGTGATCCCCTCCAGAACCGCCGTGATCGGCGGGGTCTTGAGGGTCCCGTGGCGGACGATGAAGATGTTCTCGCCGGAGCCCTGGGTGACGTTCCCCTGCGCGTCCAGGAGGATCGCCTCGTCGTAACCGGCGGCGACCGCCTCCATCTTCGCCAACTGCGCGACGGCGTAGTTGCCGGCGATCTTCGCCTTGGTCATGGTGACGTTCGCGTGGTGCGCGGTGAAGGAGGAGATCTTGACCCGGATGCCCCGCTTGAGCCCCTCTGCCCCGAGGTAGGCCCCCCACGGCCAGACGGCCACGGCGACCTTCACCGGCGCGCCCGTGTGGTTCAGGCCCATCACCCCGTAGCCGAGGAACGCGAGGGGGCGGATGTAGCAGGCCCGCATCCCGTTCGCCTTGACGGTCTCCCGGATGGCGTCGCTCACCTGCTCGGGGGTATAGGGGATGGTGAAGCCGGCGATCTTGGCCGAGTCGAAGAAGCGCCGGACGTGCTCGGGGAGGCGGAAGACCGCCGGGCCCCGGGCCGTCTCGTAGCAGCGGATGCCCTCGAAGATCCCGAGGCCGTAGTGGAGGGTGTGGGTGAGAACGTGGACCTTCGCCTCGCCCCAGTCGGTGAGGCGCCCGTCCAGCCAGATGAGTTTGGTCTCCTCCATGGGGGCTCCTTTCGCGGCCGGACTCTTGGGGGCGAGCAGCCACCCCCGGCAGGGCATCGAAAGCGAACTGACCTATGCTAATACAGGCGCGACGGCCTCCGCAACTGCCATCCCCGCCCCGGCCTCATGGCTTTCCCGGCGGGACCCCCCTGGCCGCCGCGTAGGCCCGGGCGAGCCACCGGCGCGCCAGCGACCGACCGGACGCGCCCCGCAACCGGAGCACGATCCACCCGGTCCGGGCGAAGCGGGGGTGAGGCAGAATCCCCGTCTCCCTCAGGGCCAGCCGCTGCAGGGGGAGCGTGAGGCGCACCCACAGGTCATCCCCGGCCCCGGGGCCACAGGCGAACAGGCGCCCGCGCAGGCAGAGGCCGTCCCGCCCGAACCGGCTGAGCACTGCGACCCCGGGCCAGCCCGTCACCTCGGCCCGGACCGCCTCCCACGGCCTCCCGTCCCCTGGGCACGGCGCCGATGGCCCCGGACCCGTCCCCTTCCGCATGGCGAGGGGGTGCCACGAGGACCCAGCACCGTCAACCCCCGCTAGTGTCCCAATCGCGCAATCCGTCACAGTCATCAAAGATTATGGTGACTAGTCTTTGCCGGGAACGGCTGCTCGTCGCCGACCTTGACAAGTCCTGCGAACGGCCAGAGAATCGCCGCAATTGTTGGAGGTTTCAGAACAGGACATGCCGACCAGCATACTCAATAGTTAGCCGCCCGGAGACGGCGATGGATATCGAAAGATGGGAGTTCGCGCTTTCGAAGAACGGTGACAGGGTAGAGAAACTCAAAAGATCCATACCGCTTGAATCAATCATTGAAGGAATTAGGGATGATATGACGGTCCTGTGCTGCCACCCAGACTCAATGCGCAACACGAACTTCAAGAGGGTCGCCTACTGCATCAGGGTGCGGAAGGATCTGTTCGATCTGTTCTTCAATTCGCGAACCGGCTACAGGGCTTGGTACTACCGTTCCCCATTCGAAGGCTTGCGTGCCAACGGCGTCATCATGCGGTTGCTGTCTCCTGCGCTCGTCGCCGCGGATCCGACCCAGAACTCCAAACTAAACCCTTAATTCATCGTCGAGTCATTGAAGTCGTCCTCGTCCAAGGTCTGGCTGGCGGAGTGTGGAAAGGAAGTCTGCCCTACCTGTCGCGGGTGCAAGGGTGAGTGGAGTACCAGCACGACGGGAAATCTGACTGAACCCGAAATATTCAACGGCCGCTGGGAACTGGGTACTGACCTCAAGGCGAAGTGGGGCAGTCAGGCACCGTACTTGACGAAGCTTAGAGTTCTTGGAGCATTTTTGGATGACCGCCACAACGAGTTAATCCCGGCTGAAAAGCGTTTCCGTGCGAACGAGGTTTACGAATTTGGTTGGTCATAGGTCGGCTAACTACCAGTTGCACTGGCCCCGCAAACACCGCCGCTTCGCTCTGCTGTCTGCGGGCTGGTGAACTGGGCCGTTAGGCTGATCCGATGGCAGTTCAACAGCTTTATGCCGAACAATGGCGAGACTATAGGAAGCGTCGCCGTATCTTCTTGGTCGTCTGGATCACATATCTCCCAGGTGTCTTTATCGTTGCATATCCCTTGATCAGACTCGTCGGCTCCGACCTCCCGGTCTATGTCATTGCGGGCACGTGGATGCTTGCGTTTCTTATTGCTGGCCTACCGTTCAGCCATTGGCGATGCCCGCGTTGCGGTAACTGGTTTTTCGCGAAGTGGTGGTTCGTAAATCAATTTGCGCGGAAATGTGTGCACTGTCAGCTTCCCAAATGGGCGCTGGATGATCGAGGTCATCAGGCGGGGTAGCCTAAGCTGTCACCGAAGCCGACCGCGCCCTACGGGAGGCTTGCTTTGCTCATGAAGGTCAGTGGGAGGCGACTCTGACGCGCCGCCAGGCGCTCCGGCAAGGCCGCGGGCCTGCGCCCGTGCCGCTCAGGCGCCGCTCGGTTTGACCGTAAAATGACGAACCTCACTCCACACCCTCTTCCCGGCGAGGCTCCACATACCGCCTTTCGTGCTCTCGACGGCGACGGGCGACGAGTGGACCCCAACGAAGTCATCTTTCCGATAGTGCAGCAGGAGCCGAACGGCCTCTTCCGGCTCATCGGGACCGGGTTCTTCATCACAGACGACGGCCTATTCGCTTCGGCCAAGCATGTGCTGCTAGACGTGATCGATGAGGCGGGGAACCAGACGGCACCCATCGGGCTGGTTCAGTTCCTTCCTGGAGACCACTACCTATTGCGACCGATTCTGCGGTGCGTGAGCCATGATCTCGCCGACGTTGCTGTAGGCGTAGCTGCCCCCATTACCGACAACACCGGCGCGCCTCTGAAGAACAAGCTGCTTACGCTATCGACTGAACATTCTTTGGTCGGCGCACCAGTAGCAACCTACGCGTATCCCAAGACCGTGTTCCGAGGCGAGCGCCCGCAAGAACTCCACTTCTATCCGGCTTACTTTGAAGGGCGAATTGAGGCGTACTTCGCCTCCGGCCGGGACCGCGTTGTTATGCCTGCACCGTGCTTTCAAACATCGATGCACGTCCATGGGGGCGCGAGCGGCGGCCCTGTGTTTGGGCCGAACGGAGCGGCACTCGGCATCAACAGCACTGGCTACGACGGTACGGATTGCTCGTTCGTTTCTCGGATCGCCGACATCCTGCCTCTCAGAGTGTCCGGCCTTATCACACCGAGAAGCAGCTCGAGCCGCGACGTCGTGGTGCAAGAACTAGCGGACGACGGCTTTGTCATCGTTCGTGGCCCAAGGTTGAAATCCGGTCAACCATGAGCGGTCCAACCCCGCAGTCGATCGTACCGCTGCCTCGCGTCCGCTCGGGGCGGCCGCTTATCGCGAGCGTTACATGGTCCCGAGAGGTCGCCGCATGAGACTGCTGTTGCGCCTGTTGGGCTTTCCGCGAAGGGGTAGGCCTCCGGCACTGGCCAGCGGGCGGGCAGCGGGGACCGGCAGCCGCCGGCCGGGGCCACGCTACCTTGACGGCCTGAACGAGTGCGTGCTATATCCCGCGCGGGCGGGGGGAGGAGGCACGGAGTGGCGGGGGGCCGGAAGATCCGGATTCGGGCGGGGACGGTGACGGCCGAGGCGACACTGAACGGGTCGCCCACGGCCGAGAAGATCTGGAGCGCCCTGCCCCTGAATGCCCAGGCGAGCACCTGGGGGGACGAAATCTACTTCACGATCCCGGTCGAGGCCGCCCTCGAGCGGGACGCGCGGGAGGTGGTCGAGCGGGGAGACCTCGGGTACTGGCCCCCCGAGACCGCGTTCTGCATCTTCTTCGGCCCAACCCCGGTGAGCACCGGGGATGAGGTCCGGGCCGCCAGCGCCGTGAACGTCATCGGGCGCGTCCTGGGGGACCCCACGGTCTTCAAGCAGGTCCGGTCGGGGACGCGCGTTACCCTCGAGCAGGCTTGATCCTTCCTCCCGATCGGCGCGAGGGCATGGTGTCGGAGCTCGACCGGTTCCTCGGCGAGCTGACCCGGCGCGGGACGGCGGGGGAGGTGGCCATCCACCTCCGGACCTTCCCGCCGCGGCCGGCCCGGACCCGGCCCCTCGAGCCGGCCCTCCCAGAGGCCCTCCAGCAAATCCTGACCCGCCGGGGCATCACCACCTTCTACGCGCACCAGGCGGAGGGGATCGCGGCCGTCCGCGACGGCCGGCACACCCTCGTCGCCACGGGGACCGCCAGCGGCAAGAGCCTCGTCTATACCCTGCCGATCCTCGAGACCTGCCTCGGCGACCCGGAGGCCACCGCGCTCTGCCTCTTCCCCATCAAGGCGCTGGAGCAGGACCAGCTCGGGGCGCTCAGGGACCTCATCCCGCCCGGGAGCGGCATCACGGCCGCCATCCTGGACGGGGACACTCCGGCGCACGAGCGCGCCCGCCTGCGGGAGCAGCCGCCGAACGTCCTGATCAGCAACCCGGACCTCCTCCATCTCAGCCTGCTCCCCTACCACCCCCAATGGAAGTGGTTCTTCGAACGGCTCCGCTACGTGGTCGTGGACGAGCTGCACACGTACCGGGGCGTCTTCGGCTCCCACGTCGCCCATGTGCTCCGGCGGCTGCGCCGGGTCGCCGCCCACTACGGGGCCTCCCCCCAGTTCATCGCCTGCTCCGCCACGATCAGCAACCCCGGCGAGCTGGCCTCCGCCCTCACGGGCCTGCCCTTCACGGTCCTCGCGGAGGACGGCTCGCCGCAGCGGGGGAAGCGGTTCGTCCTGGTCAACCCCCAGCGCAGCCCCTACGCGGAGGCGACGGAGCTGCTCCTGCGCTGCGTGGAGCAGGGTCTCAAGGCCATCGCCTTCACCAAGGCGCGGAAGATCACCGAACTGATGGCCATGTGGGCCCAGGAGCAGGCCCCGCGCCTGGCCGAGCGGATCCGGGCGTACCGGGCCGGCTACATGCCGGAGGAGCGGCGGGCGATCGAGGCCGGGCTCTTCCAGGAGGACCTGTGGGGGGTCATCTCGACCTCGGCCCTCGAGCTGGGGATTGACGTGGGCGGCCTCGACGCCTGCATCCTGGTCGGCTACCCGGGCAGCATCACCAGCACCTGGCAGCGGGGCGGCCGGGTAGGCCGGGGCACCCGCGAGGCCCTCATCGTCCTGGTCGCCCTCCCCGACGCGTTGGACCAGTACTTCCTCCGCCATCCGGACCAGTTCTTCGCGCGGGGCTTCGAGCCAGCCATCGTGGACCCGGGCAACCGGCAGATCCTCCAGGCGCACCTCACGGCGGCCGCGGCCGAGCTGCCGGTCGTCCCCGGCGAGCCCGCGTTCGCCGGGCTCGACCTCAAGCCGGCCCTGGAGGCGCTGCTCAAGGACGGGCGCCTCGCCCAGAGCGCCTCGGGGACGGAGTACTACAGCCGGGTCCGCTACCCGCAGCGGCTGATCAGCATCCGGAGCATCGGGGAGGCCTTCCCCATCCTGGACGAGCGGGACCGCTCCATCGGGACGGTGGACGGGATGCGGGCGCTGACCGAGTGCCACCCCGGCGCCGTTTACCTGCACCAGGGGCGGCAGTACGCCATCCTGAGCCTGGACCTCGAGCAGCGGGAGATCCGGGCCGCGCCCGTCGAGGCCGACTACTACACCCAGGCGGTCACCGAGAAGGACACCGAGATCCTGGAGGTCCTGGCGACGCGCGACCTGCCGGGCTGCCGGGCCCGGCTGGGGCGCCTGAAGGTCACGACCCGCGTGACCGGCTACGAGAAGCGGCGGATCCGCGGCCAGGACAAGATCGGCGCCTACCCCCTCGACCTCCCCCCCCAGACCTTCGAGACGGTCGGCCTCTGGCTCGAGGTCCCGGATGAGGTGGCGCGGCTCGCGCGGGAGGCCGGACGGCACGTCATGGGCGGGCTGCACGCGGCGGAGCACGCGGCCATTGCGCTCCTGCCCCTCTTCGCGCTCTGCGACCGCCACGACGTCGGCGGGATCTCTACCCCGTTCCACGCCCAGGTCGGGGGCCCGGCCATCTTCGTCTACGACGGGATCCCCGGCGGCATCGGCCTCAGCGAGCGCGGCTTCGAGGTGCTCGATCCCTGGCTCCGCGAGACTGTCGCCCTCCTCCAGGACTGCCCCTGCGAGGACGGCTGCCCCTCCTGCGTCCAGTCCCCCAAGTGTGGCTCCGGGAACAAGCCCCTCGACAAGGCCGGCGCGTCCCTCATCCTCCGGGCCCTGCTGGGTGCCGTCGGCCAGGAGGCGGCCGCGGGGCGACCGGAGGTCCCGCGCGCCGAGGCCGCGGCGGCCGCCCTGCCGGGCGCAGCCCCGGCCCGCGAGCAGCCAAGAACGGGGACCGTTGCCCCCAAAATCCTGGTTTTGGACGTCGAAACCCAGCGGAGCGCCGAGGAGGTGGGCGGCTGGGAGCGCTGCGACCGGATGGGGATCGCGGTGGCCGTCACGCACGACCTGGGCAGCGGGCTCAGCCGCGTCTACCTCGAGCGGGACGCGCCGGCGCTCCTGGCCGATCTCGCCTCGGCCGACCTGGTGGTCGGGTTCAACGTGCGCCGGTTCGACTACGGGGTCCTGCAGCCCTACGCCTCCCTCGACCTGAACGCCCTCCCTACCCTGGACATGCTGGAGCAGGTCTTTAGCCGCCTCGGCTTCCGGCTCACCCTCGGCCACCTCGCGGAGGAGACGCTGCAGGCCGCGAAGCAGGCGGACGGTCTGCAGAGCCTGGCGTGGTGGAAGGCGGGGGAGGTCCAGAAGGTCATCGCCTACTGCACCGCCGACGTGGAGCTGACGGCCGCCCTGTACCGGTTCGGGCGGGAGCACGGGTACCTCCTCTACCGCGACCGGGAGGGGCGAGGCGTCCGGGTTCCGGTGGATTTCAGCCAAAAATCTGTTCCCAATCCCCCCGCAGGCGGGCTATAATCCCCCCACTTTTCTTGCCGCGGCCCGCAGCGCCCGAGGAGGCCTCATCCATGGAGTACGCAGCGGTAAAGCGCGCCTACGATGTCATCTCCCCCGCGTATGATCTCCTCTTCGACCGGATCTTCCATCGCGGGCGCGTCGCGGCGGTTTCCCTCATGGGGATCACTCCCGGCCAGCGCGTCCTGGAGATCGGGATCGGGACCGGACTGAACCTCCCCCTGTACCCCCGCCGCTGCCGCCTGGTAGGGATCGACCTCTCGCGGCAGATGCTGCGGAAGGCCCAGGAGAAGGTGGAGGAACTGGGGCTGACTAACGTGAGGTTGCTGGTCATGGACGCCACGCGCCTCACCTTCGAGGATGACGCCTTCGACCACGTCCTGGCGACCTACGTCATCAGCGCCGTCCCCGAGCCGGTCCAGGTCCTCCGGGAGGCCCGCCGGGTCTGCCGCCCCGGTGGCGCCATCGTCATGCTGAACCACTTCAAGAGCGAGAACCCGGTCATGGGGGCCATCGAGGAGCTGGTGGCCCCCATCACGACCAAGCTGGGCCTCTTCAAGCCCGACCTGGCCCTGAGGCCCCTCCTGGAGCAGGCCGGGCTCGTCCCGGACCAAGTCCAGCGCGTCAACGCCCTGAACGGGTGGCGCCTGGTCCGGTGCATCAACCGGAAGTGACGGCCGCGGGCCGCGGGCGGACCCCGCCACCCGCATACCGGCGACCGCCGAGAGGAGTACCATGACGGCCCGCGGCTCCCTCCGCGGCGTTCTCGCCGCCGCCTTCGCCAGCCTCCTGTTCGTCCTCCTCCCCGCCCCGGTCCTGCCCCAGAATGCGAACCCGGCCCCCCAGGAGATGGAGGTTCTGGGAGTCGCCACCGACCAGCAGTCCGGGCAACCGATGGTCCTGCTCCGGGGCAAGACGGACCGGCGGGCCCTGACCATGGTGATCGACCCGTCGGCGGCCGTCGGGATCGCCCTCCCGCTGCAAGGGGTCACCCCTCCCCGGCCCTACACGCACGACCTGCTCCTCACGGTGATCCGCCGGGCCGGCTACACCCTGGAGAAGATCGTGATCACCGACCTGAAGGAGAACACTTACTTCGCCACCGTCACCCTGCGGCGAGGGGCCGAGCCGCTCGAGATCGACTCGCGCCCGAGCGACGCCATCGCGCTCGCGCTCAGGGCCGGAGCCCCCATCCTGGCAGCGGAGGCCGCCCTGAAGGCTCCCCCGGAGGAGAAGGAGCCCTGAAGGGCAGCTGCCCGCTCTCCCCGGCGGGCCCCCATGGGTTCCCCCCCTCCCATCCCCCGCGTCCTCCTCCTGACCGGCGCTCCCGGCGTGGGCAAGACCACCCTGCTCCACCGCTTGCTCGCGACACTCCCGGGCCCGCGGGGCGGCTTCCTCACGGCGGAAATCCGTGAGGGGAACGCACGCGTGGGCTTCACCCTCGAGACCCTCGACGGCCAGAGGGGAGTGCTGGCGCACCGCCGCCTCCCGGGCCCCCCGCGCGTCGGCGCCTACGGCGTGGACCTCGCGGTCCTGGACGGCCTGGGGACGGCCAGCCTGGAGGCCGCCGTCGCCGCCGGCTCCCTGACGGTCGTGGACGAGATCGGGAAGATGGAGTGCGCCTCCCCGCGCTTCGTGGCCACCCTCGAGACGGCGCTCGGCGCGGGGGTCCCCCTCCTGGCCACGGTGATGCTCCGCCCCCATCCCGTGGCCGATCGGGTGAAGGCCCACCCCGGCGCGCGCTGCCTCACCGTGACCCGCGCCAACCGGGAGACCTGCTTCACCGAAGCCAGCACTCTCCTGCGCCGGCTCACCGGCCCGCTGTCCGTTTCCGGTTGACGCTCCGAGTCGCCCTCGGATAGCCTACCGGCTGTTCCGCACAGGATCGGGAGGGAGCGATGCCGCGCAGGTACTTCACCCTCGACGAGGCCAACGCGTTGCTCCCCACGCTCCGGCCGATCCTGCAGAAGATCGCGGAGAAGCACCGGGAGCTGCGGGACAAGCGCGAGGCGCTCGCCGTCTTCCGCCAGCAGGCCGCGGGCAATGGCCACCATCTGGCCTCTCCCGACTTCCTCAGCCTCCGAAAGGAGGCGGAGTTCATCGGGGAGGAGCTGCAGGCCGAGATCCAGAAGGTCCAGGCCCTGGGCTGCGTGCTCAAGGACCTGGATCTGCTCCTGGTGGATTTCCCGGCCCTCCGGGCGGGGCGGGAGGTTCTTCTCTGCTGGAAGGCGGACGAGGATCAGGTCGCCTTCTGGCACGGCACCGAGGAGGGGTTCGCGGGGCGCAAGCCGCTGGAGGGCACCGACTGACCCCCGGGGGGTGTCATGGCCGACGACCCGGTCCTCGCCCGCCTGCTTCGCCGGATGGACCGCTCGCCCTTCTGGAAGTTCCTGGGGATGGAGTTCGTCTCCGCCGAGGAGGGGGTGGCCCGGGTTCGGCTGGCGCTGCGGCCGGACCTGAAGAACTCCTTCGGCATCATGCACGGAGGGGTGATCGGCGCGCTGGTGGACTCGGCCGGGGGCCTCGCCGTCCTGACCACGGGGGTGGATGGCCCCATCCCGACCGTGGAGTACAGCCTGAATTTCCTGGCCCCCGTGGAGGGAGGCGCCGTCACGGCCGAGGGGCGGCTCCTGCGCCGGGGACGCCGCATCGCCGTCTCCGAGGTGACCGTCACCGACGAGGCGGGGCGCCTCATCGCCAAGGGGCTGGTGACCAACCTGGTCGCGGAGTGAGGCAGGAGGATCGCGCCGAGGAGCCGCGATGATCAACTACCGCCACCACATCTTCGTGTGCATGAACGCCCGTCCGCCCGGCCACCCCAAAGGGGACTGCACCGGCAAGGGGGGCCGCGACACCATGGCCGCCTTCCAGGAGGAGATGGAGAAGCGGGGGCTCTGGGAGAAGGTGGGACTGAACGGCTGCACCTGCCTCGGGCCGTGCCAGCTCGGCCCGACCGTGGTGGTCTACCCCGAGGGCGTCTGGTACGGGAAGGTGACCCCGGCCGATGTCCCGGAGATCATGGAGAAGCACATCGTGGGCGGGCAGCCGGTGGAACGGCTCTTCCTGAAGGCGCTCTTCGACGAGGGCCTGGCGGGTGGCCCTGCGGCTTAGGCCTCCCGCAGGATCAAGATATAACCGCCCGGCTGGGTCCCCTCGGGGGGAAGGTAGTGCAGGGCAGCCTCGAGGGGGCGGGGCGTGCCCCGCAGGGTGACGTGACGCGGGCCCCCCCCTTCGTCCTTCCCCAGGACGTCCAGCGCGTCCCGGACCGGCCGCTGATCCGCCTCCGGCAGGAGATCCACAAGGGCCTTCCCCACCGCCCCCGCCTCCGCGACCCCCAGGAAGGCTTCCGCCGACGGGTTGAGGAAGGTGGCCGCCCCTGCAGCATCGACCTCCACCACCCCCTCTTCCAGGTGCCGGAGGAGGTGCTCGTGGTGGCGCTTGACGACCAACAGCTCCGTGACCACCTGCCGCGGCCGGAACCCCTCGTAGCCGAAGACCACCCCCGTCCCCTCCGCGCCCTGGGGCGGGGCCGCCAGGGTCTTCAGGGCCTTGAGGAGGTTCTCGGACACTATCGGCAACGGCCCTTTGGCCACGTAGGCCTGCGCGTCCAGACCGCCGAGCTCTCCCATATCCCGCGCCGCCAGGCCCGAGAAGATGATCACCGGGATGTGGCGCAGGCGGCGGTCCTGCCGGAGGTAGCGGCAGAGGCGGCCGCCGTCCACCTTGGGCATGATAAGGTCCAGGATCAGGACGTCGGGGGGCTCGCGACGAAGCGCGCGGAGCCCCTCGAGGCCGTCATAGGCCTTCCGCACCAGATACCCGGCCTCGGCCAGGATGTCCCCCACGGCCTCGACCACGAACCGGTCATTGTCCACAATCAGCACCCGCAGCTGTTTCATCGCCCCCGCCCTCCCGTGCCCGCCGAGCGGAGCAGCGTCGCCATGACCTGCTCCAGGCGCTGCCCCAGAGCCGCCGGACTCTTGTCCGCCCCCTTGTGCAGGAACAGGGCCGGCGCACACTTTCCCAGAAGGGCCTTCATCGCCTCATCCACCGGGCTTCCCGACACGAAGAGGATGGGGGCGGCCGGCGAGATCCCCAGCCCCTTCTCCAGCGCCCGAAAGGCCATCCCGGTCGCGGGCCCGTTCAAGGGGGTCATCATCACGTCCAGGATCACCAGCTTCACAGGGAGGTGATCGTGGAATCGGGTCGCGGCCCGGGAGAGCAGCTCGGCGCCGCCGCCGCAGAGCTCCACGGTCTCTGCCAGCTTGCGCTCCATGAGAACGTCTCGGAGAAGCGTCCGGTAGAATCGGTTGTCGTCCGCCACCAGGACGCACTCCAGCTGCCCGGGAGCCAGGGTGGCCGCCGCGGCGAGCGGCAGGCCGCAGGCGGAGCAGCGGAGTTCCGGGCCCAGGGCGGCCTGGACGGTATAGGTGTAGACCTCCTCGTTGCACGAGGGGCAGAAGCGGAAGGCGTGCTTGGGATCAGAGGGGGCCATGCGCCTCCCCCGGGCCGCCTGGGGGAAAAATGTAACAGGGACACCAGGTCCGTTCCTTCACCCCGGAGCCCGGCGCAGGCCGCTCCAGGGGCGAGCCGGACCTCAGGGCCCCTTCCGGCGGCGGCTGTCCATGGCGAGGCCGACGGTGCTGATGAGCTTGGCCGGATCGAGGGATTTGGTGACCGTCCACCCCGCGCCAGCCTTGAAGGCTTTGGTGTTGAACTGCTCCTTCTCCAGCGCCGTCAGCATGACGACGGCGGCATCCCGGGTGGCCTCCTCCCGCTTCAACCGGCGGCAGGTCTCGTAGCCGTCGATGCCGGACATCATGACGTCCAGGATGATCACCTCGGGGCGCTCCCGCCGGGCCGTCTCGATCCCCTCGAGGCCGTTCTTGGCCGTGAGCACCTCGAAGCCGGTAGCCTGCAGCACATCGCGAATCACGGTGAGGATGAAGGCCTCGTCGTCGATGATCAGGATCCGCCCCCGCGGTCCCTCCACGGGCGCACCCGCGGCCGCCTTGCGCGGCTCCGGCTCCGGCGCGACGGCCGCGCCGGCGGCCTGGGCCACCGGCTCCGCCGCCGGGATGAGAGCGGCGGGCGCTCGCTTCACCTCGCCCGCTGGGCCCGGGCTCGCCTGGAGGAGCAGGACCTGCTCCCGGAGCTGGTCCAGCGCCTGGCCGAAGGTCGTGAGGAAGCGGACCACCTCTCCCTCCAGCCGCTCCAGCTCGGCCGCCACGGCGTGGAGCGCGTCCCCACCGTCCCTGCGCGCCATCTGCCCCATCAGCCCGTCCGTGCTAGGAAATGCGCCACGCATACTCCTCCGGGGACCCCGGGCAGCAAGAAACGCGCCAGGGGCGGCCGGCGCCGGTGCGCAGGCTTTTTGATTGAAAACGCGGGGATCCGCCCTTAGAATGGCGTCGCCGCTGCCCCGCCCCCGGAGGGTCCCATGGCTGCCGATGTCCTCCTGGTGGAGGTGGATGAGGGCATCGCCACCCTCACCATCAATCGTCCCGACGTCCTGAACGCCCTCGACGACGCGGTCAGGACTCGCCTGAACGAGACGCTCGCCGCCATCGAGCAGGACCCCGCGGTCGGCGCGGTGATCGTCACGGGCGCGGGGGACCGGGCCTTCGTGAGCGGGGCCGACATCCGGGCCCTCGCGGCGAAGGGCCCCCAGCACCGGCTGGCCCACGGCCTGGCCGAGACGTTCTGGACCCTGGAGCACCTGCCCCAGCCGACCATCGCCGCCGTGAACGGATTCGCCCTGGGGGGCGGCTGCGAGCTGGCCCTCGCGTGTGACCTCCGGATCGCCAGCGAGCGGGCCCGCTTCGGGCAGCCGGAGGTGAACCTGGGGATCCTCCCGGGGGCCGGGGGGACCCAGCGGCTGGCCCGCCTGGTCGGCGTCGGGAAGGCGAAGGAACTCATCTTCACCGGCGCGATCATTGACGCCGCCGAGGCCAGGGGCATCGGGCTCGTCAACCAGGTGGTCCCCCACACGGAGCTCCTGCCGCGATCCCGGGAGCTGGCCCGCCTCATCCTGAGCAAGGGGCCGCTCGCGGTCCGGCTGGCCAAGGCGGCCATCACCGTGGGGATGGCGGACGGGATGGCCCCCGGCCTGGCCTTCGAGAAGATGGCCCAGGCGTTCCTCTTCACGACGGACGACCGGGCGGAGGGGATGCAGGCGTTCCTGGAGAAGCGGCCGCCCCGCTTCCGGGGGCAGTAGCGCGACCCGGGGCGGGGACGGCGGGAGCGAGGGCAGAGCGATGGCGGAGAAGGAACCGAAGGAGCGGCAGAAGCGCCAGTACGTGCGCTACGCGGCCTACCGGGTGGATCCGACCTGGCGGCGCCTCCCGCAGGAGGAGCGGGACGCGACCCGGAAGGAATTCCTGGCCGCGCTGGAGGAGTCCCGGGCGACCGTCACGATCCGGAGCTACTCCTGCCTGGGCACCCGGGGGGACTGCGACTTCCTCCTCTGGACGATCAGCGATCGCCTGGAGGCGTTCCAGGAGCTCCAGGCGCGGTTCCTGAAGACCGGGCTGGGGAAGTACCTGGCCGTTTCCCACTCCTACCTGGGGATGACCAAGCGCTCCCTGTACGTGGACAAGCACGTCCACGAGGGGCAGGAGGGGGTCCGCCTGGCGGTCAAGCCCGGGGAGGCCAGGTACCTCTTCGTCTACCCCTTCGTGAAGACCCGCGACTGGTACCGCCTGTCCCGCTCGGCCCGCCAGGGGATGATGGACGAGCACATCACCGTCGGGCATCGGTACCCGACCGTGAAGCTGAACACCACCTACTCCTTCGGCCTGGACGATCAGGAGTTCATCGTCGCCTTCGAGTCCGATGTCCCGGCCGATTTCCTGGACCTGGTGATGGAGCTCCGGGAGACGGAGGCCAGCCGCTACACGTTGCGGGACACCCCGATCCTGACCGGGATCGCGGTCCCGGCGGCGGAGATGCTGGATCTGCTGGGGTAACGAAGGCGGGCTAGTGCGACTGCAACGAATTGGGGCTAATGCTCAGACCACGACAGGCGTGCCGGGCCAAATGACGAGCATCACGAGGCCCGAGGGAGGAGGCGGCCGGAGGCGTACGCAGTATGTACGTTGAGGACCGCCGACGACCGAGAACGACGTGAGGCGACGTCAGTTGGCCCGGCACTAGACGTAGCCCTCGGCGTAGGCGGTGGATTCCGGGCTGATCGGCTTCAGGTGCGGATCCTCGTAGGTGTCGAGGCGGCCCTTCTGCCACTCCGGGGCCCGGTCCCGGCAGCCCAGGATCTCCTCCTCGATCTCGTCGAAGAACTCCGAGCGGTGGATCCGTTTACAGAAGATGCAGCGGATCTCGTACATCGGCGACCTTACTCCCAGACCCACCCGCAGGTGCACCGGGTCACCTCGCTGACACTCTCCCGCCGCAGCCCCCGGCCGCACATCGGACAGTAGCGCTCCCAGACCAGGAGTGCGTCGAGCTCTTTCGCCAGCCGGTGGACCTCCTCCCGGAGCTGCCCGATGCGCAGGGTGAGGGTGTCGAGCGCCGTCCTCTCGATGTCCGCCATGGCCTCCACGGCCCCTCCTGTCCCGTCCAGGGACCTGCCCCCTTTCCTGCCAGGGTGAGACGGGTCACAGCCTTCGCCTATTCGGACGAGCAAGCGGCGTGCCAAGATGCAACCGGGGGAAATTCACGGGCTGGCGAGGGGTTAGGGGGTAGAGGCCGAGGCGGGCTAGAGGCTTTCGGTGGGGGTCGAATGACAATTCCTGACGCCGGGCTTCTGCGGCGCTCCGGAATGGAAGCGGCCCCGGCGGCGCGCGCTCACAACGAGAGCGAGGTCAGGAGGGGAGGGACCGCCACCGGCCGACCGGTTTGACTCGACTCGAGGGCGGCACAGACGATGGCGAACGACTTCAGATTGTCTTCGAGGCGGGTCTCGGGTTGGGTCCGGCCCCGGACGGCGGCGACGAACTGGTCCAGGGTGGCCGCGAGGTCCTCCCGCGGAAGGGCCGGGCGCGGGAGGGGGGTCGCTCGGCCCTCCCGGTACAGGGTCACCTCCCCGCGCTCATCGAGCCGGAGCGTCCCGCCCTCCCCCGTGAGGGTGATGACCCCCTCAGGGAGGGTCTCCCGGCCGCGAGCCGCGAAGGTGCCGCTGTACGAAACGGCGGCATCGCCGAACCGGAGAAAGCCCGCGGCGGCCGGCCGGCCGGCGAACCAGGTCCAGGAAGGCCGGAAGGCTCGAATGAACACCTCCTCGGCCTCGAGGCCGGTGAGGTAGCGGAGCAGGTCGAAGTGGTGGATGGCCATGTCCTGGAGGTACGGGTCGGGGAGCGCCTCCCGCCAGCCGCCGACCGTGGCCCGGCGGTTGTCCATGGCGCACTCGTGGAGGATGGCCTGGGGCCGCCCGATCGCCCCGGCCAGGAGGGCCTGCCGGAGGGCCTGAACGGGCGCCCGCCAGCGGAAGTTCTGGTTGACCATCACCCACCGATCGCGGCGCGCGCGGGCGGCCTCCAGGATGGCCGAGCCCTCGGTCATGTCCAGGGCCAGCGGCTTCTCGGTGAGGACGTGCAGGCCGTGGCTGAGCGCGCGGACGATGGCGTCCCGGTGCAGCGCCTGAGGGAGCGTCACGAGGGCCGCGTCCGCCGCCACGCGCCGGCAGGCCTCCTCCAGGCTGGCGAAGGCGGGTGCGGACAGGCCGAGCTCCGCGGCCGTGGCGGCCGCCCGCTCGGGGGTGCGGGAGACCACCGCCGCGAGAGCGCAGTCGGGGTGGGCCTTCAGAGTCTCCAGCCACTTCCGCCCGAAGAAGCCGGTCCCGAGGAGGATGAAGCGCACGCCGGACATTAAGAGGCCGCCTCCTCCCCGCCCGGAGGCGGGACCGCCCGCGGCGATGCTCCCTGCGACGGACCCTGGGCTGGCATCGCCGGAACTATACGGGCAGCCCGGAGGCGAGGCAACCGAAAGTTCGGGTGGCCGGGCCCCCGTTCGCATTGGTCAGCAAGGGAAGGCTTCGCCTGGAGCACCCCAAGGATGGGGCGAACCCAGTCCAGTGCACGGCCGCTTCATAGACAACATCAAGCGCTGCCATTGATCGTCCCTCTCAATGCATTCGGTCATCAGCCCCACGAAGCTGATCTGCCACCTGCTCCCCCGGGCAACCCCGTCAGAAGTACGCTCACAGCTCTTGTGAGACTTCTCGCTGCCCGTCGCCAAGCTGAACGCGCCCCGCACCCGGAAGCGGCGAGCCAGAACGCATTTCTCACCGACAGCCGCCCTTAGCCATAGGTCCGCGCCAGAAAAGGGGCATTGCGGGGGTGCCCTGCCTCCTCCCTGCGGTCGTTGACGTCCCAAAACCATCTGCTTTTGGATCGTCTTCGCTGCCTACACAACCCCCGGTGCTGATGACACTGAGCGAGTGGCTGGCGCCCCAGGGTTTTGGAACGGGTCTCTGTGAATCCACCTTCAACCAGCCTGCACTTTCTGATTGCTCCAACTATC
>DASYVA010000194.1 GCA_036000645.1 Candidatus Methylomirabilis sp. | reverse complement strand
ATCCATGACGCGGCCGCCGTGGACGGAGCCAGCTTCTGGCGGCACCTGTTCCAAATCACGGTTCCGTTGGTCCGCCCGATCATGCTCGTGGCATCGTTGTTCGGGTTCGTGTTCGCATTCACCGACATGATCGTGATCTTCGTGCTGACCCGCGGCGGACCCTACGACACGACGCAGGTCCTGGCGAGCCTCGCCTTCTTCACCGGCATCCAGGGGGGCGACATCGCCGAGGGGGCCGCGATCGCCCTCTTCCTCTTCCCCTTGCTCCTTGCCGCCGCCATCGCCTTCCTCCGCGTCGCCCGGCGCACCGAGGTGACCTGAGATGGCCCCCATCGAACGGGCCAAGCGGTGGGCCGGCCGCGGGGTCCACTTCGGGATCCTCGCGGCGTTCACCGCCTTCGCCGCCTTCCCGTTTTTCTGGATGTTCATCACCGCCTTCAAGACGACCCACGACCTGATCATGCGGGAGAACAATCCGTTTTGGTTTAACGAGTGGCCCCCGACGCTCGAGCACCTCCGGGTGCTGTTCGCCGAAACCCTTTTCGCCCGATGGCTCTTGAATACGCTCTTCGTCGGCGCCATCGTGGTGGGCATCACGCTGCTCCTGGCGATCCCGGCCGGATACGCCCTTGCCCGGCTGACGGGGCGATGGGGGGAACAGCTCGGCATCGGGATCTTCCTCACCTACCTCGTCCCTCCCACGCTGCTCTTCATCCCGCTGGCGCGCGTCATTGCAGACCTGGGTCTCCAGGACTCGCTCTGGTCGTTAGTGCTGGTGTATCCCTCCTTCACCATTCCGTTCTGCACGTGGCTCATGATGGGCTTTTTCAAGACCATCCCGCGAGACCTGGAAGAGGCGGCGATGATCGACGGGTACAGCCGCCTCGGGGCGTTCGTGAAAGTCGTGCTCCCCATCTCCATCGCCGGAATCCTCACGGTCGTGATCTTCACCCTCACCCTGGTCATGCAGGAGTTCGTCTACGCGCTGACGTTTATCACCGCCGCCCGGAACTACACGGTGAGTGTCGGGGTCCCGACCTTCCTGGTCCACGGGGACGTGTACTTCTGGGGCTCGATCATGGCCGGCTGCCTCATCGTCAGCATCCCGATCGCCGTCCTCTACAACTTCTTCGTGGACCGCTTCATCGCCGGCTTCACCGTCGGCGCGATCAAGTAGCCCCGCCCCGGGCAAAAAGACCGCGCCCCCCATCGGCGGGTGATGGGGGGCGCAGACAGACCCGGCGCCGGGCCGACCCCGGGTTCATCCGGGCAGATGCGGGTGCACCATCGCTTCCGGGCGGACGGTCCGGTCGAACTCCTCCGCCGTCAGATAGCCCAGCGCCACCGCCGCCTCCTTCAGGCTGAGCCCCTCCCGGTGCGCCTTCTTCGCGATCTCGGCGGCGCGGTCATAGCCGAGGCGGGGCGCGAGCGCCGTGACGAGCATCAGCGACCGCTCCAGCTGCTGGCGGATCCGCTCGCGGTCCGGCTCGATGCCGCGGGCGCAGTGCTCCTCGAAGGAGTCGCAGGCGTCCGCCAGGAGCCGGAGGGAAAGCAGCACGTTGTGGATGATCAGCGGCTTGAAGACGTTCAGCTCGAAGTTCCCGGAGGCCCCGCCGACGCTCACCGCGACGTCGTTGCCGAGGACCTGGGCGCAGACCATCGTGAGCGCCTCGGACTGCGTCGGGTTCACTTTCCCGGGCATGATGGAGCTTCCGGGCTCGTTCTCCGGGATCCTGATCTCGCCGATCCCGCAGCGCGGCCCCGACGCGAGCCACCGGACGTCGTTCGCGATCTTCGTGAGGGCCGCGGCCAAGGTCTTCAGCGCCCCATGCGCCGCCACCAGGGCATCGTGGGCGGCCAGCGCCTCGAACTTGTTCTCCGCCGAGACGAACGGGTGGCCCGTCAGGGCGGCGATCTGCTTGGCGGCCCGCTCGGCGAACTCCGGGGGGGCGTTGAGCCCCGTCCCGACCGCCGTCCCCCCAATCGCGAGCTCGTAGAGGTGCGGCATCGCCGCCTCGAGGTGGCGCAGCGCGTGGTCGAGTTGGCTCACCCACCCCGAGATCTCCTGCCCGAGCGTCAGGGGCACCGCATCCTGGAGGTGCGTCCGGCCGATCTTGACGATCTCGGCGAAGGCCCGCGCCTTCCGGTCCAGCGTCTCCCGGAGCCGCTGCACCGCCGGGAACAGGCGCAGGCGCAGCTGCTCGACGGCGGCGATGTGCATGGCGGTGGGAAACGTGTCGTTTGAGGACTGGCTCTTGTTGGCGTCGTCGTTGGGGTGGACCGGCTTCTTCGAGCCGAGCTGACCCCCCAGGAGTTCGATCGCCCGGTTCGCGATGACCTCATTGGCGTTCATGTTCGTCTGGGTGCCGCTGCCCGTCTGCCAGACGACCAGGGGGAAGTGGTCATCGAGCGTGCCGGCAATCACCTCGTCTGCCGCCTGGACGATGGCCTTGGTCTTCTCCGGAGGCAGCAGCCCCAGGTCCCGGTTCACCAGCGCACAGGCCTTCTTCAGGAGACCGAACGCCCGAATCAGCTCCCGCGGGAAGCGGTCGGTCCCGATCCGGAAGTGCTCGAGGGATCGCTGGGTCTGGGCTCCCCAGTACCGGTCCGCGGGCACCTCGATCGACCCCATCGTGTCGGTCTCCACGCGCGTCCCCATGTCAGCTCTCCCTGGAAGGAGGCAGCCCGCAACCCGCTCTTTGCCCCTATAATAGACCGCCCCTGCGGCAATGCAAGTCTTCCGCGACTCCTGCCCCGGCCGGGGAACGGGGGTGGGGCGCTCCCCCGCGCGGCCCGCCCCCTACACACGCGCCCGCCCTCGCGGAGCGTCCCGCGTTGGGGTAGAGTAGAGGGGGGGACCCCCCAGGTCTCGGAAAGAGAACAGGAGGCCTGGCACAGGAGGGGCGCGCCGGGAAGCGCCGGCGGCTCGGCCCGGCCACACGGGCTGCGGCAGCCGCCCAGCGATCGGGCCACTGCCCCGATCGGGAGGCCAGGGAACATGCCCGCGGTCTACGTCGCCGGGGTCGGGTGCACGCGCTTCGGCCGCCTCGAGGCGCCCCTCCTCCCCCTCCTCGCCGAGGCGGCGGCGCAGGCGCTGGAGGACGCCGCGCTCGAGGATGTGGACCTCATCGTCCTGGGCACCATGAACCCGGAGGAGTTCACCGGGGACGGGACGCTCGCCCCCCTCTTCGCCTCCTTCCTCGGGAAGGCCTACACCCCGGGCTTCCGGGTGGAGACCGGCACCTCCTCGGGAGCGGCCGCCTTCTTCGCGGCCGCATCCGCCATCGCGGCGGGCTTCGCCCGGACGGCCCTGGTGGTGGCCGGCGAGAAGATGACCGATCTCCCGACGCCGCGGGTGGCCGAGATCCTCAGCCGGATGATCGATCCCACCGAGCGGCGGTACGGGGCCACCATGCCGGCGCTCGCCGCGATCGTCACCCGGGCCTACGCCGAGACCTACCACCTGCACGCCCGGGAGTTAGCGCTGGTCCCGGTGAAGAACCACAGGAACGGGAGCCGCAACCCCCTCGCCCACTTCCAGGGGGAGATCACCGTAAGTGACGTCCTGGGGAGTCGCCTCATCGCCGACCCGCTCCGGCTCTACGAGGTCTGTCCCATCTCCGATGGGGCGGCGGCCGCCGTCCTCACGGCGGAGCGCCGGGCAGTGCGGGTCGCGGGCCTCGGGCAGGGGAGCGACCACGTGGCGCTCCGCCACCGCCGCTCGCTCACCAGCTTCCGGGCGACGCAGGAAGCGGCCCGCCGCGCCTACGCCATGGCCGGACTCCGGCCCGCAGCCGTCCGGGTGGCCGAGGTCCACGACGCCTTCACGCCCTTCGAGCTGATCACCATGGAGGACCTGGGGCTGGCGGAGGCGGGCAAGGCGGTCCGGGCTCTCGTCAGGGGGGAGACGGCTCTGGAGGGGCGCCTCCCCGTCAACCCCTCGGGGGGCCTCAAGGCCCGGGGGCACCCGGTGGGGGCAAGTGGCCTGGCGCAAATCGCGGAGATCGTCCGGCAACTTCGGGGAGAGGCGGGAGGGCGGCAGGTGCGGGAGGCCCGGGTCGGGCTCGCCCAGAGCATCGGTGGTCTGGCCAGCGTGAACTGGGTCACGATCCTGGCGCGGAGCTGAGGGGGCCGTGGCGGAGGGACCGGAAACTCCAGTTGAGGAGGGGGCGCCGGCGGATACGATCCCCGCGAGCCGCTGTCCCTGCGGGACGGTGACGGCCCCTCCCACGCCCCACTGCCCGGCGTGCGGCGGCTCCATGGAGCCGGACACGCTCCCCGCCGTCGGGGAGATCCTC
>DASYVA010000193.1 GCA_036000645.1 Candidatus Methylomirabilis sp. | reverse complement strand
ACAGGGGGAAGAGGCGCAGGTGCAGCTCCTGGGCACGCTTCCAGTCCCCGTTCAGGGCCGCGTGGGTCATCGCCACCACGTCGGCCGGGACGATGTTCGCCACCACCGAGATGACGCCCGCCCCGCCCACCGCCATGAGGGGGAGGGTCAGGGTGTCATCCCCCGAGAGGAAGCAGAGCTTCCCCCGGCACAGCACGATGTCCTGGGTCATCTGCTCGACGTTGCCGGTCGCCTCCTTGATCCCCACGATGTTCTGGTGCTCCGCCAGCTCGGCCACCGTCTCCGGCAGCATGTTGACACCGGTCCGGCCCGGGATGTTGTACATGATGATCGGGATCTCCACGGCGTCGGCGATGGCCCGGAAGTGGGCGGTCAGGCCGGCCTGGGTCGGCTTGTTGTAGTAGGGGTTCACGATCAGCACGCCGTCGGCGCCGGCCTCCTTGGCGTGCCGGGTCAGCGCGATGGCCTCCGCGGTGCTGTTGCTCCCCGTCCCGGCGATCACCGGCACCCGGCCTGCGGTGGCCCGGATGGTCTCCCGCACGACGGCGTGGTGCTCCTCGTGGCTCAGGGTGGGAGACTCCCCCGTCGTCCCGCAGGGGACGATGGCATCCGTCCCCTGCTTCACGTGGAACTCCACCTGCTCACGGATCTTCGCCGTATCCACTGCCCCGTCCCGGAACGGGGTGACCATGGCCACGATCGAGCCCTGGAAGAACCGTTTCATCGTCCGCCCTCCTCCCCCGCCGCTCGCCCCGGCGGGCCGCTCCCTCGCCCCGCTACAGTTCCTCCGGAATCTCCTCCCCCCGGATCAGATCCTCGTAGGTCTCCCGCCGCCGGATGACCAGGTACCGGTCCCCCTTCCCCAGGACCTCCGGTACCCGGGGCCGCGCGTTGTAGTTGGAGGCCATGGTGAAACCGTAGGCCCCCGCGCTCATCACCGCCAGCAGTTCGCCCGGCTGCGCCGCCGGCAGCTCCCGATCCTTCGCCAGGAAGTCACCCGACTCGCAGATGGGGCCCACCACGTCCGCCATGAGGGGCGGGGTGCCCTCCTTCCGGTGGACGGGGAGGATGGCGTGGTAGGAGCCGTAGAGGCTCGGGCGGATCAGGTCGTTCATGCCGGCATCCACCACCACGAAGTGCTTGGCCGGCGCCTCCTTGGTGTAGAGGACCCGGGTCACCAGGATGCCGGCATTCCCCACGATCACCCGCCCGGGCTCCAGCACGATGGTGCACTCCAGGTCCTTCACCACCCCGATGAGCGCCTCCGCGAAGACCTGGGGGATCGGCGGCTCCTCGTCCTTGTAGGTGATGCCCAGCCCGCCTCCCACGTCCAGGTACCGGATCTCCAGTCCCAGCGCCCGCAGCTCTCGGACGAGCTCCGCGATCTTCTCCAGGGCATCCACGAAGGGGCCCACCTCGGTGATCTGCGAGCCGATGTGCTGGTGGATCCCCACCACCCGGATCCGGGGGAGCTCCCGCGCCAGCTCGTACGCCTCCACCGCCTGGGAGATATCGATGCCGAACTTGCTCTTCCGCAGGCCGGTGGAGATGTAGGGGTGCGTCCGGGGGTCCACGTCCGGGTTGATCCGAAGGGCCACCTTGGCCTCCACCCCCATGTTGGCGGCCACGTCGCTGATGACCTGGAGCTCCTGGGCGGACTCCACGTTGAACATGAGGATGTCGGACTTCAGCGCGTAGGCAATTTCCTCCCGCGACTTCCCGACGCCCGCGTAGACGATCCGGTCGGGGGGGATGCCCGCCCGGAGGGCCCGGAACAGCTCCCCCCCGGAGACGACGTCCGCCCCACCGCCCATCCCGCCGAAGAGTTTCAGGATGGAGAGATTACTGTTCGCCTTCAGCGCGAAGCAGAGGAGATGCGGGATCGGGGCGAAGGCCTCGTCGAACACCCGGAAGTGGCGGGTCAGGGTGGCGTGGCTGTAGCAGTAGAAAGGGGTGCCCACCTCCCGCGCGATGGTGGGAAGGGGGACCTCCTCGCAGTGGAGGACGTCGTCCCGGTACTGGAAATGGTGCATCGCGCCTGGGCCCTCCGCTCCGGGCTGCCCCGGGCGGCCGGCGGCGCAGCCCGGCGGGCGGGACGAACGACGCAGGTGGCGCAACTCTCGGGTCGCGCTATTTCTACCACGGCGGCGCGCGGGGTGTCAAAGGGAAAGTGGCAACGGCCAACGCACACAGCGACAAGCGAGGGGGAGTGGGGTCGGCAAATCGTTGCCGATCGGCGCACCGGGACGCCCTCGGTCCCAGACAGACCGCGAGCGCCGAGGGTGGCCCCGGCGCCCGTGGAATGCCCCTCGCAATCCGAGCTGCTCTCGCGGCTCAGTACCCGCCGCCGCCGCCGCCGTTGCCACCGCCACCTGCGGGTTCCTGGTACGGCGGCGGGGACGCTCCCGATGCGTGCTCTAGCGTCTGGCAGGCGCCGAGCAGCATGAAGGCAATCCCGAGTAGCGCTGCATAGCCCAACCTCTTGTGGAGCATTGAGGATCTCTCCTCCCGAGGGGAGTGTCGGTCCACCGGGCTCAGCAGTCCTCATCACAAGGAACTCCCTCCCCCGACCCGGGGTTCCCGCAGGGAGGCGGTCGGAGGCTGGCGTGGCGGTTGAACCCCCCGGGTTGACCTCAACTCATTTCGGTTGAATTCGATGGATCAACCGATTAGAATTGAGCTATGCCTTCCGCGCACGCAAAGCCACTCTTTGTAGTCGTGATCGGAGATATCGTCAGATCGCGGCGTCTGGGGCGTCCCGAGCGCGCAAGAGCCCAGGCGCAGCTCAAGAGGGTCCTGCTCCGCATCAATCGGGACTACAAGAAGAGTATCTGTACCCCATTGCAATTCACCGGTGGGGATGAGCTCCAGGGGGTCTTCCGGACCGCGGTGCTCGTCTTCGAGGTGATCAACCGCATTCGAGAGGCCATCTTCCCGGTGCCGGTGCGTTTCGGGATCGGGATCGGGGAAATTACCACTCCGCTTTCTCATCACCCTGCAGAAATGGATGGGCCTGCATTCCATAGAGCACGGGACGCGCTCAGAAGCGCGAAGGAGTTCCTGGGGCACACGTGTCTTTCCTCCGAACAGCCCGGTCGGGATGAGATGGTCAACGCCTGGCTCGATGCCCTCGGCTTTATCCGGTCAGGGTGGAGCGCCAGAGCGCGCGAGGTCATTCGTCTCCATGAAGAACTCCACGCGCTCGAACCCATTGCGAAGAAACTGGGCATCTCCATGCAGGCAGTGAGCAAGCACCTCCGAGTCACTGGATATAAGGCCTACGTACGCGGCGAGAAGGTGATGCTGGGGCTCCTGGCCGCGTATGACGATTCAACCTCTTGTGGTTGATACGATGAAATCATCCTGATTCGGTAACGCTTCGGCCCGACGGCCGGGGTGTCGGGTGAGCGGATCCGTCTCTCCATACCCCTCGCCGCCCTCACGGCTTCCGACCTTGCGGCAGGAGATCACGTGGAGCTCTGGAGACATTCGGTGCAGAGCCTATGGCAGGGCTACCGCGACCCGACCGCCATCGTCCTCTCGGGCTATGTCATTTCCGTCTGGGTCGGCGGTATTCTGGTGCGCAGGTTTCTGGACACCATCCAATCGTTGCGCGGGGTGGATCCGGGGCTCAGGGATGCTGGGAAGCGCATCGGGCAGTTTGAGCGATTCCTCGTGACCACGCTGACCGTCTTGGACCAGTATAACGCGATCGCCTTCGTGTTTACGGCAAAGTCGATCGCGCGTTTCAAGAAGATTGAGGCAACGCCCGCGTTTGCAGAGTATTATCTGGTCGGAACCCTGGCGAGCGTATCGTTCGGGATGCTGGTAGGTCTGGGGATCAAGGCAGGACTCACGCTCCTCGGGTGGACCAGATGAGGGCGAAGACCAACGCGGGGTGTTGGCGCTCGGGCAAGAGCGGCGGTGGCCCAGGCTGCCGTGTCCGACGCGGGCATCCGACGCAGACCCGACAGATTGTTGCCAGCCGATTCGCCGGTGACAGCCGTGCGTTCGGCGGGGACGACCTTGACGGGCCCCGGCGCCCTGGGGTACGGTGGAAGCGCGGCGGGTGCTCTTGCGTGGCAGCACGGGGGGACGTCTGGTGGGCGTCTTGACCTTCCTCATCGCCGTGGCGGCCCTGATCATCGCGATCGCCGCCTACGCGCGAACCGGCGGGATGCGGGACCTCCGGCGCCAGGTAGACTCGCTCACGTCCACCACCGAGGGGGTGAGGGAGAAGACCGCCGATGTCCTCTCGCGGATGGAGCGGCTCATCCGGGGGAGGGAGAAGGCGCCCCCGGAGCAGGAGCGCGCGGAGGACCGAGGGGACCGCCCCCCATCCGCCTGACGCGCGGCCCTCGCTCGCCGGGGCCCTGGCGGCGGCCAGAGAGGGCCCAGCGTGTTCCGTCAGACCTCCGGCTCCAGCCTCTGCCCTTCCTGCGGGAAGCTCAACAGCGTGCAGGCGCCCGTCTGCTTTTACTGCGGGCAGCGGAACCCCGGGCTCTGGGGGTTCGGGCCCAGCCTCACGCGCCTCGTCGGCCAGCTCAGCTTCGCCCGCGTCGTCACCGCGGTCTGCATCGCCGCCTACGCGCTCTCCCTGCTCCTGGATGTCCGCGCCGCCCTGCGGCTCCGGGGACCCCTCAGCATCCTCGCGCCGGGTGGGGGCGCCCTCGATGCCCTCGGCATGACCGGCGCCGCCGCCTGGGCCCTCGGGCGGTGGTGGACTCTCTTCACGGCCATCTACCTGCACGGGAGTCTCCTGCATCTCCTGTTCAACGTGCTCTGGGTCAATCAGCTCGCTCCCATGGTCGGGGAACTCTACGGGCGCTCGCGGCTCATCCTGATCTTCACGGCGGGAGGGGTGCTGGGCTTCGTGGTGTCGAACGGGGTCGGGGTGCCGTTCACCATCGGGGCCTCGGGGGCAATCTTCGGCCTGCTCGGCGCCATGGTCTGCTACGGCCGGAGTCGCGGCGGGACCTTTGGCGTGGCGATCCTCCGGCAGTACGGCCAGTGGGCCCTGGTCCTTTTCGTCCTGGGGTTCCTGATGGCCGGCGTGAACAACTTCGCCCACGCGGGAGGCTTCGCCGGCGGCTACCTGGCCGCAGCCGCGCTGGGCCACAGCGACCGGAAGCCGGAACGGGGCGCCCACCAGTTGGCGGCTGCGGCCATCATCGCCCTCACGGCCCTCGGCTTCGCCCTCGCCCTCTGGACCGCCTTCCTGCGCTGACACTCATCTCGGCCCTCGCGCCAAGGCCCAGGCGATGGCGGCCCTCCGTGCACGCCCGGAAGAAACACCACGGGCGCCGAGGACACCCCCGGCGCCCGTGTGATGCGTGCCGCGTGGTGCGCTTCACTTCAGTACGGTGGTGTTAATCCTGATGTTGTCAACCTGGATCGCCTGGCCCCTGGGCCCTGTGAACCATCCGCTATCAACGACGAGCTGAATGCCCACGACAGGGAAATTCCCGAGAGCAGCTACTGCCTGCGCATATGTCCCGAGCTGACCCCCTGACGCAGCGAACTGGGTAGCATCATACCTGCCCGCGTCGGTGTTCCCGATCAGATTCCCTGTGCTCTGCCAGCCGAAGAGGCATCCCGTGAAGTTGGGTGAAGGCCCGAGGTACACGAACACATTTCCGTCCGACACTCCGTCGCCGTCGATATCGATGTTGATCTGGAAACGGGGTGAGCCGCCGCCGCAATCCGTGGCCCCAACATTGAAGTCGGCGCTCAGTTGGGAGATGCCGGCGAACGTCAGGGGCGTGAACGATTGGAAGTTCACACCCGAGAAGGTAAATGTCGGGCCGCTGGTGTCGCATGAGGGTGGGGAGCCTGTAAACGTGCACCTCGATGTCAGTTCGACAGCCCGTGTATTCCCGATCCCACCAATCACCTCGGTGGCGGAGCCAAACAGTGAAAACTGCGCCTCTACCGAGGGCACACCCATAAGCACCGCTACAGCGCATACTCCTGCCGCCATCGCTAGCTTCTTGATATTCACGACCTCTCCTCCCTCCACGTAACTCCAAGAGGTCTGAGATCAGAACGTCGGTTCGGTTTTGCGGGCAGAACACTGGGGGGGTGGCCCCCGAATACGGAAACGCCCCCGGTGCCCGCACGCATGGTCAACGGGAGCGTGGAGAGATAATCCAGAAGCCTGATCCCGGGGCATCGTGCTTCCCCCGGTGGCTGGGCAGATAGATTGTGGGGGCTGACCGCAGTCTAGGCGGCGCCGGAGGAAGCTGTCAACGGCAAAGCAGCTCCGGAGGCAACCGCCCTCATGGGCCGGCTCGCACCTCTGCGGCGGGGATGCTCTCGTTGCCCCGACGGGACCGGTCCACCGCCGTGACCGTATAGGCCACGAGGCCGGGCGGGGGGCGGTCGAGGTACTCCGGGTCGGGAACCGGAGTGGCGGTGAGCAGGACCCGGCGGCCGTCGGGGAGGGCCCGGCGGTACACCCGGTACCCGAGCAGGTCCGGCTCGGGGCTCGCCGCCCAGCGCAGGCGGATCGCGTCCGCTTCCCGCACGGCGGTGAGATTCCGCGGCGGCGCGGGCGGCGTCCGGTCCTCGGGAACCGCCTCGGCCGGCCCGGCCGGCTCGCTCTCCCGCGCGCCCGGACCTTCTCCCACCACCGCCCGGACCGTGTAGCGGTACCGGCGCTCGGTCTGGACATCCAGGTCCACGTAGCGGGTCCCCTGGACCGGGAAGCGCGTGACCCGGGCCGGGCCGGGACCGCCGGGCTCTTCCCGGTAGACGTGGTATGCGCCCCCGGATGGCGCGTCGCCCGCGGGTGGCGCCTGCCAGGAGAGGGTCACGAACCCCTCCCCGACCTCGGCCCGAAGCGCCCGGGGCGGGGCGGGCGGGGGCCGGAGCTCCACAACGGCGGAGGCGGGCAGCCCCGAGACGCCCCGGTCGCTGACCGCGACGATCTGGTACGTGTACCGGACGCCCAGGGGGAGCGGCTCCCGGGCCCCATCCGCGTACCGGTAGGTCTCGCCCTCTGGCGTCGCGCTCTCCGGCCGGACGGCCGGGACGGCATCCAGCAGGCGGAGCGGGGAGGATTCCCCGGCGGGGCCGCCAGGCAGGGGGTCCGCCCCGCGGAGCAGGACGAAGTGGTTCAGGTCGGTGAGCGGGGAGCCGTCGGCATTGCGGGTGGGCCGGGCCCAGCGCAGGAGGACCGTTTGGCCATCGGTTACGGCGCGCAGGGTGACGGCGGCCGGGACGGCAGGCCGCGGGGGGACGGGCGGTCCCTTCCGCCCGCAGGCGGAAAGCAGCAGCGCGAGGATGGCCAGGCAGAGCGGGGGAGCGACCCGCCGGGAGGCCGGTCCGCTCACGCCTCCCCCTGGGCCAGCCGCAGGCGGGCGCGGGCCTCCCCCAGCGCCTCCCGGACCCGGGCGCGCGCCGTCCCGCCCGCCGTCAGGCGCCGGTCCACGCAGGCCTCGAGGCGCATGAAGGCGTAGACGTCCTCGGTGAAATAGGGAGAGAAGGCGCGCAGCGCCTCCAGGGGCAGGTCTTCTATCCGCTTCCCCTCGGCCAGGCACTTCCGGACGATCTGGCCCACGACCTCGTGAGCCTGGCGAAACGGCAGGCCCTTCGCCGCCAGGTAGTCGGCCACGTCGGTCGCGTTCAGGAAACCCTCCTCCGCGGCGGCCCGCATCCGGTCGGTCCGGACCTGCAGAGCCCCCACCAGGGAGGCCAGGACGGCCAGGGTCCCCCTCAGGGTGTCGGCGGCGTCGAAGACCCGCTCCTTGTCCTCCTGGAGGTCCCGGTTGTAGGCGAGGGGGAGGCCCTTCAGCGTGGCGAGCAGGGCGACCAGATCGCCGATGACCCGGCCGGCCTTCCCGCGGGCCAGCTCGGCCACGTCGGGGTTCTTCTTCTGGGGCATCATGCTGGAGCCGGTGGCGAAGGCGTCCGGCAGCTCCAGGAACCCGAACTCGGCCGAGGCCCAGAGGGTGATCTCCTCCGCCAGGCGGCTCACGTGGACCATGGTGATGCTGGCGGCCGCCAGGAATTCCAGGGCGAAGTCCCGGTCGCCCACGGCATCCAGGCTGTTGCGGCTGACCGCGGGGAAGTTCAGGAGGCCGGCCAGGTACTCCCGGTCCACCGCGAACGTGGTCCCGGCTAACGCGCCCGAGCCGAGGGGGAGCACGGTCACCCGCCCGAGGCAGTCGGCGAAGCGGGCGGCGTCCCGCTCGACCATCTCCACGTAGGCCAGGCAGTGGTGGGCGAAGAGGACCGGCTGGGCCCGCTGCAGGTGCGTGTAGCCGGGGAGGATGGCCTCCGGGTGGGCCTCGGCGAGCGTGAGCAGGGCTTCCTGCAGGCGCAGGAGGAGCCGGCGGACCTCGCCGATCTCGCCCCGCAAGTAGAGCCGGAGGTCGAGGGCCACCTGGTCGTTGCGGCTCCGGCCGGTGTGGAGCTTGCCCCCCAGCGTCCCGATCCGCTCGATGAGGCGGCGCTCCACGTACAGGTGGATGTCCTCGAAGGAGGGATCGTCGGGGACGCCCTCCTTCTCGATCTCCCGGCCCACCTCCTCCAGGCCCCGGACGATCTTCTCCATCTCCTCGGAGGTGAGCACGCCGGCCTTCTGGAGGGCGCGGGCCCAGGCCATGCT
This sequence comes from Candidatus Methylomirabilis sp., assembly GCA_036000645.1. Classification (NCBI taxonomy): domain Bacteria; phylum Methylomirabilota (SeqCode); class Methylomirabilia (SeqCode); order Methylomirabilales (SeqCode); family Methylomirabilaceae (SeqCode); genus Methylomirabilis (SeqCode); species Methylomirabilis sp. (SeqCode). The sequence continues at coordinate 3,301 of DASYVA010000193.1, read as the reverse complement.
CCCCTCGATGTCGTGGCGGGCCAGGCGCTGGTCGAAGGGGAGGGAGGCCGTGAAGGCCTCCACCAGCTTGTCGGTCGGCCCCTCGAAGCGCCCGCCCCAGGGCTTTTTCTCCACGACCCCCTCTTTCCTGTTCCCCCGGCCCTTCTACCGGCGGCGACCCGGCGCCTTCTGGGTCAGGGCCCGGATCCGCAGGCGGAGCGCGTGCAACCGGATGAACCCCTCGGCGTCCCGCTGCCGGTAGACCGGGTCCTCCTCGAACGTGGCATAGGCCGGATCGTACAGGGACACCTTGGACTTGCGCCCCACCACGGTGCAGTTGCCCCGGTAGAGCTTGAGGCGCGCCGTCCCGGTGACGGTCCGCTGGCTCTCCTCGATCGCCGCCCGCAGCATCTCCATCTCGGGCGAGAACCAGTAGCCGTAGTAGACCAGCTCGGCGAAGCGGGGTATGAGGCTCTCCCGCAGGTGCATCACCTCCCGGTCCATGGTGATGGACTCCACGGCCCGGTGGGCGACGTGCAGGATGGTCCCCCCGGGCGTCTCGTAGACCCCGCGCGACTTCATCCCCACGTAGCGGTTCTCCACCAGGTCTACCCGCCCGATGCCGTTCTTCCCGCCGACGGCGTTCAGGTGGCTGAGGAGGGCAACCGGCGGGAGCCGACGGCCATCCACGGCCACCGGCACCCCCTGCTCGAACTCCACCTCCAGGAGGGTGGGACGGCCCGGGGCCTTCTCCGGGGCGACCGTGAGGGTATACATGTCGGCCGGCGGCTCCATCCAGGGATCCTCGAGGACCCCCCCCTCAAAGGAGATGTGGAAGAGGTTCCGGTCGCTGCTGTACGGCTTCGCCTTCGTCACGGGGACCGGGATGCCGTGCCGCTTGGCGTAGCCCAGCAGGTCCGACCGGGACTTGAACTCCCACTCCCGCCAGGGCGCGATGATCCGGATGTGGGGGTCGAACGCCAGGTAGGTCAGCTCGAAGCGGACCTGGTCGTTCCCCTTCCCGGTGGCGCCGTGGGCGACGGCGTCGGCGCCTGCCGCCCTTGCGACGGCCATCTGCCCCTTGGCGATGAGGGGGCGGGCCATGGAGGTCCCGAGCAGGTAGCCCCCCTCGTAGACGGCGTTGGCCTTCAGGCAGGGGAAGACGAAGTCGCGGACGAACTCCTCTTTCAGGTCCTCGACAATGACCTTGCTGGCCCCGGTCCGGAGGCCCTTCTCCCGGACCGGACCGATCTCCTCCCCCTGCCCGATGTCGGCCACGAAGGCGATGACCTCGCAGCCGTACGTCTCCAGCAGCCACCTCAGGATGACGGAGGTGTCGAGCCCGCCCGAGTAGGCCAGGACGATTTTGCGGACCTCGCTCGCCATGGGTTTCCCAGAGGGGACTGTCAGCGATGATCCCCCAGGAGGGTGACCAGGAGGGCCTTCTGCGCGTGCAGGCGGTTCTCCGCCTCGTCGAACACCGCCGAGTGGGGTCCCTCGATCACCTCATCGGTGATCTCCTCCCCCCGGTGGGCCGGCAGGCAATGCATCACCAGGACGTCGGGGCGCGCCAGGTCCACGAGAGCCCGGTTCACCTGGAAGGGCCGGAAGACCTTGGCCCGCTTCGCCCGCTCCTCCTCCTGCCCCATGCTCGCCCAGACGTCGGTGTACAGGACATCGGCTCCGCGGGCCGCCGCGGCCGCGTCGTGGACCACGTGGATCTGGGCCCCCGCCCCCTTGGCGTCCTCGCGGGCCTGGTGCAGGATGCTCGGGTCCGGCTCGTAGCCCTTCGGGCACGCGATGGTCAGGTGCACCCCGGTCTTCGCCGCCCCGGTACACCAGGAGTTGGCCACGTTGTTCCCGTCCCCGATAAAGGCGACCCGGCATCCCGCGAGGCGGCCCCGCCGCTCCTGGATGGTCAGCAGGGCGGCCAGGATCTGGCAGGGGTGCAGCAGATCGGTCAGGCCGTTGATGACGGGGACGGTGGCGTGCTCGGCCAGCTCCACCACCATCTGGTGCCGGAAGGTCCGGGCCACGATCCCGTCCACCCAGCGCGAGAGGTTGCGTGCCCCGTCGGCCACCGTCTCCCGCTCCCCCAGGCGGATGTCCTGTGGGGCGAGGTAGATGGCGTGCCCGCCGAGCTGCGTCATCCCCGCCTCGAAGGTGACCCGGGTCCGGAGGGAGGGCTTCTCGAAGATGAGGGCCAGCGTCTTGCCCGGAAGCAGGATGTGCGGGATCCCGGCCCGCTGCTTCGCCTTGAGGTCGGCGGCCTGCGTGAGGAGCGCCGCGACCTCGGCCGCCGACCAGTCGTGCAGGCTGATGAAATCGCGCTTCATCCCGCGGCCTCCGCCAGGACTCCCTCCAGGATCGCCAGCCCCTCGTCCGCCTCGGCCTCGCCCAGGATCAGGGGCGGGACCAGACGCAGGACGGTGTCCCCCGCGGTCAGGATCAGGAGGCCCCGCTCCCTGCACTTGGCCACGAGGCCTTTCGCGTCCGCGGCCACCTCGATCCCGATCAGAAGCCCGCGGCCCCGGACCGCCTTGATGAGGGGCAGGCGGGCCTGCAGCGCCCGCAGCCGGTCCAGGGTCCGGGCGCCGACGCGCGCCGCCCGGGCCGGCAGGTCTTCCTCCAGGATCGTCTGCACGGTCTCGAGGGCGACGGCCGAGGCGAAGGGGTTGCCGCCGAAGGTGGCGGCGTGACTGCCCGGGGTGAACGCGGCCATGACCTCCTCCCGGGCCAGCATCGCCCCCATCGGGATCCCCCCGGCCAGCGCCTTGGCGAGCGTCAGGATGTCGGGCTGGACATCGTCCTGCTGATAGGCGAAGAGGGTCCCGGTCCGACCGAGGCCGGTCTGCACCTCGTCGAACATCAGCAGCGTGCCCCGCGCGTCACAGATCCTCCGGAGGCCGGCCAGGTACCCGTCGGCGGCCACCCGCACCCCCCCCTCTCCCTGGATCGGCTCGACGAGGATGGCGGCCGTCCGGGCATCCACCGCCAGCTCCACTGCCCGGAGGTCGTTGAAGGGGACGTACCGGAACCCCGGGACCAGCGGCTCGAATCCCTTGTGATACTTCTCCTGCGCCGTCGCGCTCACGGTGGCCAGCGTCCGGCCGTGGAAGGAGCCGTCCATGGTGATGACCTCGGTCCGGTCGCTGCTGAACCGCTCCTTCGCGTACTTCCGGGCGAGCTTCAGGGCCGCCTCGTTCGCCTCCGCCCCGCTGTTGCAGAAGAAGGCCCGGTCGGCGAAGGAGTGCCGGCAGAGGAGTTCGGCGAGCCGCGCCTGGGGCTCGATGTGGTAGAGGTTGCTGACGTGCAGCAGCCG